>NZ_JAQISY010000006.1:0-107735 GCF_028618465.1 Bartonella sp. MM73XJBT
TCGCATATTTTAACAGTATTGTAGAGCTTATTATTATTTAATTAAAATATATTTTTACATATACATAATAAACACATACTGTATTTATTATGTATGCATTATTTTTATTTTATTTTAACTTATAATTGTATTTAACAGTGCTCTAAATAGCATGATAACCGTTTCAAGTGTATCACTATGATACGTAATTTTAATAACTTAAGGAGAAGTTAAAATGGGTAGTTCAAGCTCATCACATGATTCACACAGCAGCTCACATTCATCAAGTTGGTTTCACTCTGATAGTTGTGGTCCGGGTGGTTATGTTTATGAAGTGGGTATGAATGGCATTAAAGGCGCAATAGTAGGGGGATTAGGAGGAGCTGCTACTGGCTTGGTCGATAAGTACCAACAATGCCATCCGTAAAGTGGAGGGACACTGTTTTTAATTTATTTAGAAAATAGCTATAAAGATATTTCTGAAATCAGTTAATATTGTAAACATACTTTAAAGCTATGGTTCAACTGATTTCAGGGATATTTTTGTGTATGATAATAGATATTTTATTTTGGATTTTTTTGTTATGAATACTTTTACTAGCTCTTTATTGGCAACGTTTATATATGGATTTTTAATGTTTTTTTTCAATAGATTTAAAGGTTAAGAACTGGAGTATAAAAAGAACAATATTAATAACAATTAGGTTTTTTATATTATATTATGCTGCAAATCTATTAATTGAATATATGAGAATTTTAAAATAATATATAATTAAGTTATTATCATTAGTTTACGAATAATTATAATTTATTATTCGTATCTTATTTTTATAATAAAATATTTCTTATAAGAAGCTTTATAATTTTTCAGATTTATTCTTATTATATTATAATTTAAATTTGTGTATTATAATTGGATTAAAAAATATTACTCATGATAAATAATTTTTATTTATTATAATAAATATTATTTATATAAAATCATATCACAAAATAGATAGACATCTTAAAATGAAAATGTTATTATAAATACAATATGTCTATTAGAATATGAAATTTTCATCAGCTTAAGTAAGAATTATTTTTAGTAATTATTTTATACATTTGTAAAGATTTTTTTATGAGTGATCTTATTCGTATTATTGCAGAATTATTATCTTCTACATCTGCTTTATTTATATTTTTCTATGCAACGTTTTTACATTATAAGTCTAAAGGTTATAGTAACAAAGAAATTTGGAAAAAATTTTGTTAAGCACATTTTGGTTCATTATATTCATTGTATTATTATCTATGAAAGTTTTTATTTGTATACGTTATTTGTATGAACAATGATTATTTATTTATAAAATTAATTATATATAGAATTAAATATTTTTATCAATATATATTATAAAATTAATTTATTTAATAACTTAAATAAATAATAAAAACTTATTTGTTATTATTAGATATTATTATAAAAAATAATTATTATTTTTATATATGATTCATCTTTAAAAAAATGTTTACTGATAGAATTTGAATAGTGTCTTTAAATATTAGCAATTATCGTTAGGAGTGCTTTTTTATTGCTTTAAGAGTGTGTGGTATTTAGATTATTATCTTTTGTATAAGAATTCTCAGTTTATAGCTTTTGAAAAGTGATTATTTTCTTATATATTATAATTTATTGAAAAATAAGCTGTTTTTATAAAGTAAAGTAGCTTATATCTTTTGGTTGTTATCCACCATTTTGTGAGAGAGGAAGTGAGGCGATTTCTGTATCTAGTGCATCCATGAAATCGATAATAAAAGCAGCATTGGATCCTAAATCTCTTGGCAAATAACGTGAAGCAGAACGCATATCAACAAAGGTGGTATCACCTTCATCAGTTAAGCGAATCATAATGTCTGAAATAAAGCCAAGGTAAAAAGTTTTTGCTATCGTTTCGATATAAATCTCATGTTCTTCGCCTTTAAATTCTCGTTGAGCGACAATAGGCCAATCGTAAGCAGCTAATACATTCAGAACAGATTCGCGAATACGATGAGGTGGTTCGTCATAACGGCGCCCTGATATTTCTGGCCATTGTGACATTTGTAATGCCGTTTGTTTGATCAAGACACTCTTAAGTGGCAAAGCATTGCTAGGGCGTGCTGTGCGAAAAAAAACAGGTGGTCTTTGTGTATCGGTAGAAATATCGTAAAGAGCAGGTAAGGTAAACCAAAGTACAAAAAATAACATCAATGGTGTAGCAGTTATGAGTGAATAAATGATCCCTTTTAAAGCTTTCATTCCCCCTAGGGCTCCATAGGCCCATAAGCTGTAAAGTGCTTTTAAAGCAAGAAAAAGAGAAATAATCACACAGCTAGTAGAGATACCTATCAAAATTATGAAGTCGGTTACGTTAATGACGGAAAAACGTTGTAAAATGACTGAAAATAATAAAATAAAGAACGCTAATCCACCAAATCGAGGAGACCATACTGCTGCTCTTGAAACGAACCGAACATATCTCTTCTTCATGAAGTTTTTTCCCCTCAATTGTAAACTATAAGCCAAGTTTTTTCAGAGTGTATATCTTACAAAAAGCTTATGCTTATAAGAGAAAAATAAAGCACTTATTTTTGAGGTCAAGGATGCGTAATGTCTTATAAGTTTCCAGCGCTTATTTTCGCACTTCATTGAAGGCAATCAGTATTTCTTCTAAAGTTTATCATGTCATTGATGCGAATTTTATGGGAATGTTTGTAAATAAAAAGAAATAAACTCAAATAGCAAACTTACAGTCGTTAGCAGCATATTTTTTAGAACTTTACTCCTGATTTTTCTTTGCTGATTACGGGGAGTTTTTTCTGTCAGATAATGCGTATCAAATATGATATGATTATGTGCAATAGAGATTTCATTCTACCTCAATAAAAAATTTAGGGATCTACAATCAGACAAATCTAAATTCGAATATTCGATTAATAGAGAAAAAAGATAACCATTTTGATAGGCTTCATTTATTTTGTATAGAAAGTAAGGTGTTGTACAAATAAGAGGTTAGTCCATTTTTATTCATAAAATATGCGGCAGGTCGCAGATGAAAGAAAAGCTTCACTTTCTTTTTTTGCTAGTGAAGAAGGAAGAAAAATACGTAAAATGACAAAACCTTCATTCAAATTTTTAGCAACTAAAACTGAACTGGCATTTTTTTTAGGTTTTGATTTTTTGAGTTCTATTATTTGTATTGGTTTTCCAATAATAAGATCGAGTGTATTATCAGGGGCTGTTCGGTCATTTAGACTGTAAAAAATAATTCCGTCTTGTGTATAAGCTGCTAGTGACCAAAATTGTCGTGTTTTCAAAGCTCTTAAATGAACAGGGCCATTTTCGAGATCAAATCTGCAGACTTTAAGAAGAAAGAGTGGATCAGCAGATTGTTGAATAGGATTATCAGGAGTAAAAGCAACAAATTGATAAGGTGCACCGGATTTTTTAAGTGCTGTCCATATATTATTTTGTGCCCAATAGGGGATCAGAAAGAGAACGCAAATATGAACGATAATAGCGCCAATGATTGCAAGAAGCGCGGTGTGAATGAATCTAATCACAGTTCATTTGTCCTGATGGAATTTGTTCTAAAGATGGCATTGTAAGCTTTTGTAATGCCGTTGCAGAGATGGTTGAGGTATCGTATAAGGTAAGAATAAGCCCGAATTCTTTTTGACTAACTGTTGCAAGCCAATTGCCGGCTTGCGGTGTAGGTGAAATATTGATGTGCAATGAGCCATCATGCTCATAAGTAATAGCGTTCGTGTGGAGTTCAAAAGGTATTTTTTGGGATGAAGTATAGGGCGTTAGGGATTTGTCAGCTGTATAAAGTGTAAAGAGGCGAGCGTCAGGGATAGCGCCTTTAAGTAAGTAATGGCAGTAAGGGCGTAATGGACGCCCATAGTTATCTTTCCAAATTTGAAACACAAGTCCTTCTGTGCGTCCGAGTGAAACAATGCCTTGTTTAGCGGTGCGGGCGCGGGTATAAGGATCCATATTGGCGGTTCCCATTTGTGGATAAGCACTCCATTTTCCAATTCTAAAGAGTCCAAAATGATGAAAGGAATTGAGCACATAATCGACACTCAGCGTTCCACATAAAATGGCAAAAGCGAAGATAAAAAAGGAAATGGTGATATTAAAAAACATGATAGGATATCTTGAATTCAAAGTTTTGTAGCTCCGATAAATTTCTGTTTCAAAGAAATAGCAGGTGGCTTTTTCAGAGCATTGTTAATCAGACGTACAATATCCAATGTTTCAGAGGAGAGCATATAGGGTGTTGGGGGGACAAGTTCAGGCTCATTATTAGAAGGATGTGTTGATGGTTGATAAGGGAGGAGAGAGTGTTCAACACCATAGAGCTGTTTGAGCATGATATTTTGGTGTGCAGAAAGCATAATACCGTGCCATATCATGGCAGGAACACCGCCACCAAAAGCACGATTCATTGGTGAAAAATTATCATTGCCCATCCATACAGCTCCAGTATAATTACCGGTGAAGCCAACAAACCACGCATCGCGATAGGATTGTGATGTTCCAGTTTTCCCAGCAACAAGCGTCATGGGGAGAGCAGCACGTTTACCTGATCCTCGTGTGGTAACACCAACCATCATTTGGTTCATATAAGCTGCTGATTGGCTAGTAAGGACTCGATGTGGTTTATTGCCGTTATGTTCAAAGTCCCATATCACCCGCCCATCTATTGTCCTGATTTGCGTGAAGCCGTGGCGATTTCCAGCCATTCCTCCATTAGCAAAGACATTAAAACCGGTAGCTTGATCCATGGGAGTCATATTGGATGTACCCAAAATCATTGTTTTATGGGATAAAATATGTGCCTCAATTCCCATATTTTTGATAAGTTCTATGATGGGTTTTGTATCGCGGTTAAGATATTGATAGGTAAGATAGACAGGAACTGTATTGATGGAAAAGGCTAAAGCCGTTGCCAAATCAATTTTACCAAGATAACGACCAGAGTTATTTTTAGGTGACCAGCCTCCCCAATTGATAGGAGCATCTAAGACGATTGTTGAGGGAGACAGACCATGTTCCATTGCGAGTGCATAAATATAAGGTTTGAATGAAGAGCCAGGTTGTCTGCCGCCTTGTGTTGCTCTGTTAAATTGGCTTTTATTATAATCTACTCCTCCAACCATTGCACGTACAGCGCCGTTATTGTCGAGTATGACAGTGGCGGCTTGTGTGACACGATATTGTTGACCATATTGCTGTAAATGATATGTGATTGATTCCTCTGCTGCTTTTTGAATATTCGGATCAAGAGTGGTTTGGATAATTAAATTGTGACTTGGCAGTTGATCACGCATTTTTTTGACTTCACCAAATACCCAATCAAGAAAATAATCAGGTTGAGTATTTTTTATTTTTGGAAGTGCCTTAGCAGGATGACGATGGGCGTTGATAATTTGGCTCTCAGTCATAAAACCACTATTCACAAGATTAGCGAGTACCACATTAGCACGTGTTTGGGCAGCAAAGAGGTGACTATGAGGAGCATATTTGGTCGGGGCTTTAAAAAGTCCAGCTAACATAGCGGATTCGCTAAGGGATATATTGCTGATGTTTTTTCCAAAATAAAATTTTGCAGCAGCAGCAATACCAAAATTATTTCCTCCCATATATGCGCGATCAAGATAAAATTGCAAAATCTGTTTTTTGCTAAAGTTTGCTTCTAGCCAAAGAGCAAGATAGGCTTCTTTGATTTTGCGTGTTATGGTTCGCTCATTGGTTAAGAACAAATTTTTAGCCAGTTGTTGTGTAAGAGTTGAGCCTCCCTGAACCACGCTTTTAGCTTGCATGTTTTGTAAGATTGCTCGCGTCAATCCTTGCAAGTCAATACCCCAGTGATCAAAAAAATGACGGTCTTCGGTTGCAAGAACAGCTTTAACAACATAATCAGGCATTTCTTCAACGGGGACAAACACAGTTGGTAAAGCACCACGCTGACCGATAGGGTTTCCATAACGATCTAGAAAAAGAATAGAAAAATTTTTCGGCAAAGACCAATCTTTTTTTGTTAATTCAAGAACGGAAATACCAACAGCAGTGAAAAGAGTAAAACCAATCAATCCCAATGTGAGTGTTTCATCAAGAATTTCTACTATAAAGCGTTTCCAGCCATGCATACGCAAAGATTGTGAGATGATTTTTGCCCTATTCCAGAAAAAACGATTAGCAGAGCGGAGTCGATAAAGGGTTGTATCAAAGCGTGCATCTAATTCAATGAGTGCAGGACTATGGAATGGTTTATGATGTTTTTTTTTCTTTTTTTTAAAAAAATAAAACATTTAAAAAGAGCCTATGGCAAAGCAATGCAACAAAATAAATTGAATAATAATTATATGGAGCAAAAGTCATTTTTTGCTATAGCGCTAATTAGAAAAGTATTTATTTTAGAATGATGATTATTTATTCTCTCGTAGAGAATGTATTAGATTTTATGATTTGTTTAAAAGTTTGGTCTATTCACTATTTTACCATTATTAAAAAGATTTTAGTTTGAAATTTTTTAAATTGTGGATACCATAATCCTATTATTCTGTTATACAGAGGATCAATCATGACTCCAGTGTAATTTTTTGAATACACAAAAAGCCATTATTCATCCTATATTCATCTAAAATAGATTATGAAATACTTATGATGAAAAAACATTTCTTATTCATGATCATAGCAATTTTTGGGGGGGCAGATTTTGTTCTGGCTTCCGAGTGTGCTGAGGTCGGCAAAAAGGTTTCCACCCAAGAAAAAGGGGTATTAGTACGTTCAAAACCGGTTGTTCAGGATGGAAAAGATATGTGTGACATTGTGGTTGTTGTACCTGCGCGAAATGGTGAAAAGTTGCGCCGTATTGAAGTTTTTGTTCCCGTCGATTAGTATTTTTTAGATGTTATCATGCGTATTTTAATTGCCGAAGATGATAAAAATCTCAACCATCAATTAGCAGAAGCGGTAAAAAATGCAGGATATGTTTCAGATAGTGCTTTTGATGGTGAAGAGGCTTATTTTTTAGGGAGCACAGAGTCTTATGATGCTGTAATACTTGATATAGGATTGCCCCATATAGATGGAATTCGTGTTGTTGAAAAGTGGCGCCACGAGGGATACGCCATGCCTATCTTAATACTAACGGCGCGAGATCGTTGGTCTGATAAGGTACGTGGCATTGATGCAGGCGCTGATGATTATGTTGTGAAGCCATTTCATTTGGAAGAGGTCATGGCACGGTTGCGGGCTTTAATTCGTCGTGCAACAGGGCATGCAACGAGCACGTTATGCTGTGGTAGTGTTGTGTTAGATACCAAGACTTCTCGTGTTTTTGTTGCTGGTCAATTGATGAAATTAACATCCTATGAATTCAGACTTCTTTCATATCTCATGCATCATGGTGATAGGGTGGTTTCAAGAACCGAGATTATCGAACATCTTTATGATCAGGATTTTGACAAGGATTCGAATACAATTGAAGTTTTTGTAGGCCGCTTACGTAAGAAGCTTGGAGTAGATTTGATTGAGACTATTCGAGGAATGGGCTATCGCGTGAGAACGCTAGGTGATCAATGAATGTGTTTAAAAAGAATAACCGGTTGAAAAGGCTCTTTTTTTTCATTAGTAGATCTCTCAGTTTACGCGTTATGGTCTTATCAACATTATGGGTTGTTATTTCACTTTCATCCATTTCTGCAGTGAGTATTTTATTTTATCAGCGTTCAAGTGAACAAAATCTAGAGCGTATTCTTTCTACTCAGCTTTATAGCCTCATTGCAACGGTAACGGTTTCACCAGAGGGAAGTTTGAGAGGCAGTGTTGGGATTGATGATATTCGTTATTCCGATCCAACAACAGGATGGTATTGGGAAGTTGTGGCGGTATCACATAATCTAAAAGGAAGATTGACATCTCCATCCTTAGGAACAGGGAGCATATTTTCACCAAGCGATATTAATATACCTTTTGACAATAAGTTCTTTCGCTCTTATCGGGTAAAAGGAGAGAGTGATCAGAATCTACAAGTCATTGAAAGCGATGTTGTTCTTGATGATCAAAATCATATTGCACGTTTTCGTCTCATAGGGAATATCGATGAAGCACATGCACAAGTACGAGAATTTAAACGGACTTTACAAATTTTTCTTTGGAGCTTCGGTATAGGAAGTGTTCTTATCAATATTGCTCTTATTTTCTTTAGTTTTCAACCGTTGAAGCTTATTCGACGCGCATTGAATGATATTCGCCAAGGTAGGGTTCATTATGTAAATACAGATTTAGTCAGTGAAGTGATGCCGTTAGCACAAGAGATGAACGCTCTCATCAATAATAATCAACGTATTATTGAACGGTTTCGCACACAGGTTGGAAATCTTGCACATTCATTAAAAACGCCATTATCAGTGATGATGAATGAAGTTGATAAGATATGTGGAGAACAGGCTCTTTTATTGAGAGAACAAACGCAAATCATGCAGTCCCAAATAAATCATTATCTTCAGCGCGCGCGGATTGCAGCACAACGCGATAGTATCATTTATCATACCTCTGTTCGCAGAGTGGTTGATCGTTTGGTACGGGTGATGGAAAAGCTTAATCCTGCAAAACAGTTTCAATTTATCATGGATGCTGCTGATATTATTTTTTCTGGTGAAAGAGAAGATTTAGAGGAAATTGTAGGGAATTTGATTGAGAATGCTGCGCAGTGGTCTCGTACAAAAGTTCTGGTTTCTTGTGGTTTAGAAGAAGATCTTGAAAAAACAGAATATTTTAATATCCTCGTAGAAGATGATGGCTCTGGTTTAACAGAAGATAAAATTGATGATGCTTTAAAAAGAGGGCACCGGTTTGATGAAAGTAAGCCAGGAACAGGACTAGGGTTAGCAATTGTTTCAGATATGGCTAATGAATATGGTGGAAAGCTTTTTTTATTGCGTTCTGCCTTGGGAGGATTGTGTGCGAAAGTTGTATTACCAAGACGGAGATAAATATTTTTTGCTTAAGAGGCATGTATATTGGAGTTTATAAGTGTACAGCAGTGTTTTTATATAAAAGCAAAGAGTCTTTTCAGAATTTAAAGAGTATATCTGCTTATAATAGAAGAGCAAAAATATTTTTTTATGTTATTGATCTCTATGAGAAAAATGAATGATAAACTTGACAATATAGTTCATGAAAAAATGAGCTTTTATCATTTTACGTCAATGTCTTTGTGAATAAGAGGGAGAGTAAATTGGCTTGTTTTTTTAATTTTTGTCTTGGGTGCACAATGATATGCTCTTCTTAATTTTGATAGCATTTTTTTTCATTTTTTTAGCGAGTATTCTTTTTCTTTCGCTTCCTTCCTATGGTGCAAAAAGAGGATTAAGCGTTCAAGGCAGTGAGAGTGAAAGAAACCGTATGTATTCGGTTAAGTCTGATAAAGCTTTCGCATATTATAAGAGTAAACATATTAAGGACTTGAGTATTTTATTTGTCTTTCTTATCACTTGGAGTATTTATGGTCTTACAGGCAATCCAGAAGTTAAGAGTTATTTTTTTAGCGAACTCATGGATAAGGATCCCAAAACACTTAGCAAGCGTGAACAACTTGTTCGCCTACAAACCCTTTTTTTTCGTACACCTCATGATGGTAAGTTAGCAGATGCATTAGCAGTAGGGTATCTTGAGGAAGGTCAATTTCAGGATGCTGTGAATGCTTATTTAGATGCGCTGCACTTGAATGGAGAAACAGCTCCAAGACTAGTTGGGTATGGGGTGGCTTTGGTTGGTTATGAGGGTGGAATGATTACCCAAGAAGCACAAAATGCTTTTCAAAAAGCAGCAGATTTAGCGCCAAAAGATTTTTATCCTCGTTTATTAATTGCTGAAGCGCTTCATCAGGCAGGTAAGTCTGTACAGGCAGTGCAATCTTTACAAAATTTTCTTGATACAATGCCTAAAGATTTTACAGGACGATCACGTGTTGAAACCATGATTATGCAATTACGGAACGCATCCAATTAGAATCTTAAGAAAGGTAATTTAAGACAGTCTAGAGGATTAAATCAGAAGGGATATTTGAAAGTAGTAAAGATCTTGGATAAAAAGTTGCGCCCGTATACAAGATATGACAAGCTTATCTCGAAAGATAAGGCATGTTAATAATCAATGTTTATACACCGTATTTATAAAAGAATTTCCGTAGACAGTTTATGAACAGTTCTCCGTTCCATACTTCTTCATTAACAGTTATTTTAAAGCAGCGGAAAAAAAATCGATTGCTGATCATTTTATCATGTTGTTTGGTGATAACAATTGCAATAAGTCTTATTATTTATGCAATGTGTCATACGGTAAGTTTTTTTAGAACACCATCTGAAATTACAAGAGAAGATATTCTATCGGGACACCCTTTGCGTTTAGGCGGTTTTGTTGAAAAGGGGACTGTTCAATACGTTGGAGAGATGGGTGTTGTTTTTTTTGTAACGGATAACACAAAACATGAAAAAGTAATTTTTAATGGTATCTTGCCAGATCTTTTTCGTGAGGGGCAGGGGATTATTGTAGAAGGATATTTTGATAAACAGGGTGTTTTTATAGGCACGCGTATTTTAGCAAAACATGATGAGACTTATATGTCAAAAGAAACAGCTGATCGCTTGAACAAGCATCACAGTGTGGAGAAGTAATTCGATTGTGCTTGTCGAACTGGGTCATATTTTTTTATCTGCTGCTTTTGCAGTAAGTTTATTAGGGGCTTTTTTACCCTCTTTAGGTTTTTTGTGGAGGGAGCGTTCACTCATACAAGCAGCTGTTTCCCTAACATATATTACTTTTACATTATTATTCTTATCGTTTTTTATTATTGTTCATGCCTACATTGTCTCTGATTTTTCTGTTTTGAATGTGGTTGAGAATTCTCATTCAGAAAAACCAATACTGTATAAAATTGCTGGTGTTTGGGGAAACCATGAAGGATCCATGTTGCTATGGGTTTTAAGTCTTTCTTTTTTTAGCACATTGGTGGCATTGTTTAGCCAACATTTACCTGAGCATTTTAAGGCTCTTATTCTCATATGCCAAAGTTGGATTACAAGTGCTTTTCTTTTATTTATCCTTTTTATGTCCAACCCCTTTTTACGTGTTAATCCACCGGCATTACAGGGAAAAGATCTCAATCCTCTTTTACAGGATATCGCCTTAGCAATTCATCCACCACTTCTTTATTTAGGGTATGTTGGTTTTTCACTTTGTTTTTCTTTTGCAGTGGCTGCATTGATAATAGGATATGTTGATAGATTTTGGGCGCGTTGGCTTCGTCCTTGGCTTTTACTTTCTTGGTGTTTTTTGACATTGGGTATTATGGTTGGGTCCTATTGGGCGTATTATGAGTTAGGATGGGGTGGTTATTGGTTTTGGGATCCCGTTGAAAATGTTTCATTTATGCCTTGGCTTTCAGGAACGGCCCTTTTACATTCTGCTCTTGTTCTTGAAAAACGGGAAACATTGAAAAGTTGGACTTTATTTTTGGCTATTGTTACTTTTTCCCTTTCTCTTATAGGAATTTTTCTTGTTCGCTCTGGTCTTTTAACCTCTATTCATAGTTTTGCTGTCGATCCAGCACGAGGAAGAGCAATTCTTGCACTTTTATTCTTCTTCACGGGAGGTGCTTTATTTCTTTTTGCTTTGCGCGTACCTGTTTTGACAGCAGGAAGATTCTTCCAACCAATTTCACGTGAAGGTTTTATTGTTTTAAATAATTTGTTGCTCACAACGATAACAGCGACAATATTGATTGGTACACTTTATCCTTATTTGATTGAAGCATTAACGGGACAAAGAATTTCTGTAGGAGCCGCTTTTTTCAACCTGACCTGTGGGCCTTTAATGATGTTATTGTTATTATTGGTTCCATTTGGATCCATGATGACATGGAAACGGAGTGATTTTTTCGCAGTTCTTGAGCGGCTTTGGTTTGTTTTTGCATTAGTTTGTATAGCTTGTTTTATCGCATTTTATGCAGTTTCTTTGCACGATATTTTTGTCATTTTAGGAATTGGGCTTTCAGCTTTTGTTTTCTTAGGCAGTTTAGCAGATCTTTGGGAAAAGAGTGGACATCATAAGATCACTTTGAAGGTGCGGGTTAAGAGATTTATTGGATTACCATGGTCGGTGTTTGGTGCGGCAATGGCGCATATGGGGTTAGGCGTTACATTATTTGGTATTGTCTGTGTATCAACTTTTGGGCAAGAGCGTATTCTAACCATGCAGATAGGAGATATGGTAACGATAGCGGGTAAAACTCTTCATTTAGATGAAGTGCGCGATGGCGTTGGTCCGAATTACTCAGCAATGGAATTTTATTTTACAATATATGAAAATAACAATGCTGTGCGTAATCTAACAGCATCAAAGCGGTTTTATTCAAGTCAAAATACATCGACAACGGAAGTTGGTATTCAAAGTTATGACTTATCTCAGCTCTATATTGTGCCAGGACGTATAGAGGGGCAGGGAGTCGTTGTGCATATATGGTGGAAGCCTTACATAATATGTGTTTGGTTAGGAGGATTGATGATGGCTATAGGTGGATGCCTTTCTTTTCTGGGATATTGGTTTCGCATGAGGGTGCATAATAGAAAACTTACTTTCAATGTTCTGAAAAGACATTAAGATGAAAAATAGATTACTTTGGATTTTAGTTTTTTTAATCGTGATTTTTTCTTTACGATTAGTCATGGCAGTAGAACCGGATGAAATTTTGCAGGATACAGTGCTTGAAGAACGTGCACGAGATATTTCATCACATTTGCGCTGTCCAGTTTGCCAAAATCAATCGATTGATGATTCAGATGCTTCTCTAGCACGTGATTTACGACTTTTGATTCGAGAAAGATTAAAAATGGGGGATACGAATCAACAAGTTATTGATTTTCTTGTTGAGCGATATGGTGCGTTTATTCTCTTGAAACCGCCATTTAATAAAGCAACTTTGTTTTTATGGCTGTTTCCTTTGATAATGATAATCACCATTGCAAGTGCTCTATTTTTTCGGATAAAATATCACTCCCCCCCAAAATAATGATCTTAAAGACTGAGGCATAGAAACAGTTTAAAAGACTGTTGCGTTAAAAGAGATATTTTATGCAGAGAAATTTAAGTCGTTCCAATTGGTTCTTTATCCGTATTGATAAGAATAGGTAGTTATATACTGAAACCTTACAAAACTTTAACAATTTAGACAGAAAACGGTAAGGTCTGCTATTTTATAAGGGAGCGGAATTGGGATAAAAATATGATTGAATAGGAGCATATACCAAATGGTTAAAAAAACTTTCTTTAAAACATTAGCTGCAGTAAGTTTTTCTGCTGCGTTGGAAAGTGCGTTGTTTTTTAGTGGTTGTGGATCAAGTTTGTGGACAACGACGGCTCATGCAAATTCTGTCTTTAGTTCATTAATGCAACAGCAGGGATTTGCCGATATTGTCGCTCAAGTAAAACCTGCGGTTGTAGCAGTGCAAGTAAAAAGCAATAAAAAGAAAGAAGAATGGTTCTTTAATAACTTTTTTAGTGGTCCTGGTTTTGACCAATTACCAGATCAACATCCTTTGAAGAGGTTTTTTAAAGATTTTTTTGATAACGATAAACCTAAAAATAAGTTTTCACAACGTTCAAATAGACTGCGTCCTATAGCTTTTGGGTCGGGTTTTTTTATCTCTTCTGATGGTTATATTGTGACCAATGATCATGTGATTTCTGAAGGTACAAGTTATTCTGTTATTCTTGATGATGGTACAGAATTAAATGCAAAACTCGTTGGGAAAGATCCGCGAACTGATCTTGCGGTTTTGAAAGTAAATGACACAAGAAAATTTGCTTATGTTGACTTTGGTGATGATTCAAAGCTTCGCGTTGGTGACTGGGTTATTGCCATTGGTAATCCATTTGGTCTTGGTGGAACTGTGACAGCAGGTATTGTTTCGTCACGTGGACGTGATATTGGTACGAGTGCTTATGATGATTTTCTTCAGATTGATGCTGCTGTTAATAGAGGAAACTCTGGCGGTCCAACTTTTGATCTTAATGGTAAGGTTGTGGGAGTTAATACCGCGATTTTCTCTCCTTCTGGAGGAAATGTTGGGATTGCTTTTGCTATTCCGGCAACAACAGCAAAACAAGTTGTACAACAACTGATCGAAAAAGGTTCCGTCCAGCGTGGTTGGCTTGGGGTTCAGATTCAGCCTGTGACGAAGGAAATTTCCGATTCGATAGGTTTAAAGGAAGCGAAGGGTGCTTTGGTTACTGATCCATTAAAAGGACCAGCAGCAAAGGCTGGCATCAAGGCAGGTGATGTCATTCTTTCCGTGAATGGGGAAAAAATTAATGATTCTCGTGATCTAGCGAAGCGTATTGCCAATATTAAACCTGGAGAAACTATAACCTTGGGAGTCTGGAGATCTGGTAAAGAAGATAATATCAAGGTTAAACTCGCTTCGATGCCTGAAGATGAAAATAAAAAAGAGAGTACAAAATATTCAAATGAGCGAGCTGATAGTGATTCAGATGAGACATTGGAAGATTATGGTTTGATTGTTGCTCCTTCTGATGATGATTTAGGGTTGGTTGTAACAGATGTGGATTCGGATTCAGATGCGGCAGATAAGGGAATACGTCCTGGTGATGTGATTGTAACAGTTAATAATAAATCTGTTAAAAAGGTTTCAGATATTACCAATGCAATCAAGAGTGCTCAAAAGCTAGGACGAAAAGCCATACTGCTACAAGTACGAACAAATGAGCAAAATCGTTTTGTTGCTCTTCCAATTTTCAAAAAATAACCCTTTGTTGCTAGTAGGGCAGAGGTTTTGTAGACTTCTGTCCTATAAGGCGATTTTATAAAAATAACGGAGATGCGTTTTATGAAGATACTCGTTATCGAAGATGATCGTGAGACGGGGCGTTATCTCGAAAAAGCTTTTTTGGAAGCGGGGCATTCGGTTGATGTTGCCTATGATGGGGATACTGGATACGCCTTAGCTGAAACGGAAAACTACGATGTCATGGTTATTGATCGAATGCTTTTACATCGTGATGGTCTTTCTATTATTTCTGAATTGCGTGCTAAAGGCAATGAAACACCAGTGCTCATCCTTTCGGCCTTAGGGCAAGTGGATGATCGTGTGGCGGGTTTGCGTGCAGGTGGGGATGATTATTTGACAAAGCCTTATGCTTTTTCTGAACTTCTTGCCCGTGTTGAAGTATTGCAGCGTCGGAAAAATCCTAAAGAAGCAGAAACAGTGTATTGTGTAGGCAATCTTGAGCTTGATCGGTTAGCACATACAGTAAAACGGGGTGACAGAAATATCCTCCTGCAACCACGAGAGTTTCGTCTCCTTGAATATTTGATGCGATATGCTGGTCAAGTTGTGACACGTACTATGCTTTTGGAAAATGTCTGGGATTATCATTTTGATCCGCAAACAAATGTCATTGATGTTCATATATCTCGTTTGAGAGCAAAAATTGAAAAAGATTTTGATGTCTCCCTTCTCCACACTGTACGGGGAGCTGGTTATATGCTGAAAGCACCAGATAAAAAAATATGAATCGTCTGCTCAATATTATGCGTACAACAGCCTTAAGGCTTTCAGCACTTTATATTTTATTATTCGGGTTGGTTGCAACAGGGCTTTCTCTTTATATGACGGATTTTTCTGCTTCGTTGCTAACAGAACAAACGGAGCAAGCTTTACATGAAGAATTAAGATATATCGAAGATGCTTATAATTATGGTGGGCTCCCTTTATTAATCCGCACGATTGATTATCGTTCTCGTCAACCAGGTGCTTTTCTTTATCTTGTTGCTGATCCTATGGGGCGTATTTTAGCAGGCAATGTTGCACGTATTGAATTAGGACTTTTGAATCATAATGGCTTGATTGCCAATTCCTTTTTATATTCACGTTTTGGAGAACATGGCAAAACAAGTGAACATCGCGCTTTGGCAATTGTTTTTGATTTACCCAATGGTATGAAGGTTCTTATAGGACGAGATTTAGACGAGCCAGAACGTTTTGCGGCGGTTATTCGTAAAGCAGTTATGATTGCTCTTGTTGCAATGGTTGGAGGGGCTTTACTCATATGGTTTTTTGTTGGGAGGCGAGCATTACAAAGGATTGATCATGTCACAGCTGCCTCACAGCGTTTGATGGAGGGAGATTTCAGTGGGCGGCTACCTGTTTCTGGAGTAGGGGATGAGTTTGATCGATTATCCGCTAACCTTAATGTTATGTTAGATCGCATTGAAGAATTAAATATTGGTTTGCGTCAAGTATCTGATAATATTGCTCATGATTTAAAAACACCACTAACGCGCCTTAGAAATCGGGCTGAAGAAGCGCTTTCTGGGCAAAAGACAAAGCTTGAATATCGTCAAGCACTTGATACTGTTATTGCTGAATCAGATCAACTTATTCGTACTTTTAATGCGATTTTGATGATCTCGCGTATTGAAGCCAGCAGTGCAATTGAGCATCTTGAGGTTATGAATATGAAGCTGATCCTTGAAGATGCCGTTGAACTTTATGAACCTTTTGCTGAAGAATCAGGTGTTGTGCTTCGGTTAGGGGATACATTTGATAAAGAGCTGAAATTAAATCGTGAGCTTATTGCACAATCGATTTTTAATCTTATTGATAATGCGATTAAATATGCCCCTAAAGATGGAAGGGAGGCAAAGGTTTTCTTATCGATGGAATATCGTGGGGAGCGTTTGTTGGTTGTTGTAAGCGATAATGGTCCAGGAATTGCAGCGGATAAATGTGAAAAAGTAACAGAACGCTTTGTTCGCCTTGAAGAAAGTCGTACACAGCCTGGTTTTGGTATTGGTTTAAGTATCGCAAAAGCTGTTATGAAACTTCACGGAGGTGAATTGTTACTTGAAAATGCCAATCCAGGGTTGAGGGCTGTTTTATTATTTCCTTAAAAAATATTTCTGTTTCATAATTTGATATATTGATGACTATTTTCCCCTAGAGTATAAAGCAAGAGAAAGAAGCGAATATGTTTTTCAAGGGAATAGATGAAAAATACTTTTTTAAAAACACAGCTTCTCCCCTTATAGACTCTTGATAACAGAGGCTCGCGATGGATGAAAGAAATTGAAGAACAAGCAAGAAAAGAAAATTGAGAGTCACTTGTTTCCTTTATTGCAGATAAGGAAAAGCAGATTAAATTTATAAGTGCGGTGATGATCTTATCATCTTTGTTATGTGAAGTTTTAATGGACAATCCACCTGATCTGAGGTCCTTATTGATAGAGAAACAATGCTAAACGAAATTATAGATAACATTGTGCTTATTGATAAGAGTTATACACGAAACGTCACCAATGATTGCTTTAAAGCGCAAAAGACGGGAAGCACATGTTCTCATTTCTTTAGCTGATTTAAATGTGGTGTTTTACTTAATATAACATATTGATTTATAATGATAATCTATCGTTATTCATATTGAATTAGAAGCTTGGATACAATAAGATTCTCTCATTTCAAATCTGTTTATGTTGCATCAAACAAAATCATTCGCTTGCACGTCAAAAGCGGGATCAGTATGTGGATAAAATTTGTATAAGAAAGGACTAAAAATAGCCCTTATGAACCGTCTTAATGCAAGGGCTGTCGCAACATTGGGGGCTGGCAAATATAACGATGGTGCCGGCTTGTTACGAAGCCTCGTGCGTTTGGTTGACAGGTTTGGAAGAAGCTGCATTAGGTGTAGCTCTACGTTTTCTTTTAAGTAAAGTACATGAACATGGTAAAATAAATTTGTTAAGCCGTAAGAGTGTAGAAAAAGATTGTGGCTTAATCGTTTTAGGAATGGAAAAGTTAGGGGCAGAAGAATTTAATTATTCTTCTGAGATTGATCGTATTGTTTTCATTGATGAAATGTCATCTCGTATTGAGAATCTTTCTGAGAGCATAGATTTATTTTCTAAAATGCTACGTCTATTAATCCGTATCATTGAAGAATGTGCTGGAGAAGGATATGTTTTTCCTCTCGATTTTAGGCTTCGATCAGATCCAAGTTGAACTCCTTTGGCTTTACCAGTAAGGACTGTATTGTGTTGTTATGAGGGGCGTAGTCGAAATTGGGAGCGAGCAGCTATGATGAAAGCACACCCAGTTGCTGGAGATAAGAGGATAGGGTTAATTTTCTCAAGGAGCTTTTTTCTTATGTATGGCGGAAATATTTGGATTACGCTGCTATTGCTGATATCCATTCAATTAAACGCCAAATCCATGCGTATAAAATTACAGTCAAATTGCGGCTTATGTCTATCATATACAGTTAGAAAGAGATAGTATTCGTGAGATTGAGTTTTTTGTTCAAACACACAACTCATTACAGGTGAGCGTTTTCTTCAATGCCGGAGACGTCAGACAGTTTCAATGTTAACAGAACTTTGCACGTTTGATTGGAACAGGGATAAAACGAGAAGTGGCCTTATAAAAAATTACAGTTTTTCATGAAATGTGAAACACTGTATTTAGATACTTACGGATCAATAATAGCATCTTTTCTCCAAGAACGTTTCTCAATTTACCAGTGTTGCCTAATGAAGAGGTAACCAAGAGAGGAACAGTTTTATCCGCAATTTATTAAAAGCGCTTTAGGTTGTTGAAAAACATTATGCGGTGTTGTTTGAGAACGAGCAAGAAATTGGTTTTAAAATTGGCAATAAGCCCTTTAGGTTTTGAAAGAGCGAGTGATATTTGTCGTATTATGCGCATACTCCGTTTTAGGTTTTATAAAGCAACACAATAGACGCAAGTGCGTGAGAAATTGACGTAATTAACATCTGCACTTTTGAAAGCTTTTAGCGCGACAAAACGGGCGAATGAAGTGATGTTATGTTTTGACAATTTTTTACAAGAATTGCCTTTAGAAATTCAGCTTTTTAGTCTTTTACAGTCTAATCCTTCTCTTTTAGATATGTTGGTAATTATCATGGGAGCTTCTCCACGTCTTGCAGAAATTATTATATGTACATCCCATGTTTTTGATGAAATGTTAGATACAATCATTTCTTCAGAATTGCCAATAAAAACTTACTTAGAAAAAACTTGAATGTTTTCTTGAAGATATTTTTTCTTATAAAGAAATTCTCGACCACTTAAGAGTTTTTTTCTGATAAGCAACATTTTTTGATGGGTATTCGAATGTTAAACGGCACAATGACAAAGCTGAAAGAGTTTCTATGGTAAATTCATTCTATGTTTTATAGTTTATTGAGAAAGGTGAAATGCGCTTTTTAAAATTTTTGGTAAATGATATTATTTATTAGCTTTTCCATTGAATGCGTATTGTGGCACGAGAGTGCTTATTCACCTAGAGCGCATATTAAATCAAATACATTTCATGAATTTAAGCAGAATTTAAAGGAGACTACAAAGTTTTTTCAAAAGAGATTGAGCAAGTATTTTTACGACATAAATTGAGATAAAATATCATGAGGTTATAAGTATTGTTTTCTACCACACTGATAACGAAACTATACTGGGAAAAAGTAAGACAGAAAGCTTGATGAATGATCTAGCCAACATCTTTTCAAATTTCAAAAATTGAGACGAAAACCTCTCACATAATATAGAAAATAAACTAAATTATAATAATGGCTTAAAAAGAGCCATTACAACATAGTTTCCTAAAAAATGCTTGTTATTTTCAAAAGAGATTTAATTTTTTCTATGACTGTATCATTTTTACTACAGATTTTTTGAAGAAAATATGAAAATATTTCATTATTACATGTCACATTAGCTTTTAGGGGAGCAATTATGACTACAAAATACTTAATCACAACTTCTCTTTTTTCTTTAACTTTAATTTCTGTAGTACAGGCAGCGGATGTTAGGATACCAGAACAGCCGGCATCTGTTGTACCTATTATTGCAGCTCCATCTTTTTCTTGGACTGGTTTTTACCTTGGAGGTCAAATTGGTAATTTTTCAAGTAAAACCCGTGCAAATTATTTAAGAGATGAGAAGACAGGGCAATGGTTTCCGATTGACAAGGAATATTTACCTAAACTTTCCGGTTTTATAGGTGGTATTTATGCAGGTTCCAATATTGATGTCGACAATGGTTTTATTGTAGGTATTGATACGGATATCATGTGGGTTAATAAAAAGGATACAAAGGAGGTAGGTTCACCAAAAGGGAGTCAAACTGAGGAAGCAGCGCAATCTTCAGAAAAATCAATGAGAGCGAAAGGTTCTCGAGAAGACCCTTCTCCTCCTCCTCCAGAGACATCTTCTGAAATTATCTATCATACTCTAAAACAAAAATGGGCTGGTGCTACACGGGTGAGATTTGGTGTCTCTATTGATCGTTTTATGCCTTATGTGGCCGGAGGTATTGCTTATACGCAGCTTCGTAGTATCTTTTCCAAGGATTCTGATATAGAAAAGAGAGCAATTAACCTTTCTGACTGGTTGGAAGATGAGAAAAAGACCATGATTGGTTATACTCTTGGAGGCGGTGTTGATTTTGCAATGACCGATAATATTGTTATGCGTGCGGAATACCGTTACTCAGATTTCGGCAAGAAGAAGTTCGTACATGATAAAGTTGAAATGCGCTATAAAACGAATGATTTCCGTGTTGGCGTAGCATATAAATTTTAAACTGTTTCACAATGAAATGATTTTAAAGTCCCATTTTCGAATGGGGCTTTTATTTTTCAGATATATGCTGGAGAATATTTCTAAAAAGAAAAATATCATCTTATTTTGAGTAATAGTCTTTTCTGTTTTGTATGTCATAAATATTTTGTTTAGATAACGAAATATGTTACAAATATAGAGCATTTTGTAATAGAAAGCTCGATGAATAGGATAGTAAATAGAGTTTGTAAAGACAAATTAATAGAAAAAATCTATATCAATATATTTTAAAACATTATCGAATAACTAATTTTTGAGTGTTTGATGATGAGTATAGAAATCAGATTCATTATAAAATCTGGAAAATACTTCATCTAAAATATTATTATCAGCTGTTATAAGAAATAGCACTATGAGTATAAGAATAGCCAGATACGGTAGCAACAAACAGCAGCATTATTAAATACACAAAAGATTTATTACAGATGCGAACAGCGCCACTTATTTTTGCACTGTCATCGATAGGAGCATCATCAGTGATATGAGCACGTTCATTCGCACAGGCATTATCATAAATTTGTGCATTATCTCCAATAATCACAGCATTGCTAACATATACATTAGATGTCAAAAAAAGCTTTTTACTTTTCCATACACGCGTGCATTTTGAAACACACGGATTTTATCACAAACTCAGCAATGACGTTTATATGATAGTTTTCTTTCCTTTTCGATAGAGTTATTAAGATTGCCTTTTTAACATTTTCAAATTCTTTTAAAGCGCGAAGGCGGTATAATAAATAACCGTCTCATGAAAGTTTCATTTATTCTTTTTTTGAGAGATTTTTTATGTTTTTCATGCTGTGCGGAATAATGTTTTGCCAAAAGATAACAATTTTTTGCGTTTTAAATAAAAAGATCTACGGAATTCGTTCTCATATGCTAGAATTCCATGCTTTAAGGTAATTATTTGGTTTCTTGCAGTCATAAGGACAAGTCCGTAAAGAGAATCCAGTTTTTCATTGTTTTATTTTATGATTTCATTTTTCAAACGATTAAAGTATAATTGAAAATGAATGATTGAGGAGACGAATTTCAGGCGGCTTCTCTTTTTTTATCGTGTAAAGAGTGTGATAAGAAAATTCTCTTGCTTTATTTCATTGAATCTATTCAAATATCAAAAAAGCGAAATGCTAAAAATTCTGCAACAGAGAATATTTTGTCTAAAAAGCACATCAATAGGAGTGCTTTTGGTGGCAAAGTCTCATAAAGGAATTTGTAATATAGCATTAGGAGAGAGTAGAGAACAATTATTACGAGAATTTACGGCACGTTTTTCTGATGTACGAAAAGTGGATGATGATTATACATTTGAGAGGGAAATTGCCTATATTGTCGCAATGATAGAAACACCGAAGTTAGCAAAGAAATCTGTTTTTTCTTTAGATATAAATGGTACAGTTTTTCAAAAGAAAGTATGGTCGCTCATATGTGAAGTACCCTGTGGTGAAACAATTTCATATAAAGCATTAGCGCAATGCATTGGTATGCCAAATGCTTTTCGTGCAGTTGCGAATGCATGTGCAGCTAACGAGTTAGCATTAATCATTCCTTGCCATCGTGTGGTGTGTAAGAATGGATTTATTTCTGGATACCGCTGGGGTATTGGGCGGAAGAAGATTTTGCTACAACGAGAAAAAGGTGAAGGTCTTTAAAACACATTTAACTTTGTTGAATTGGCATTGTAATGATGACGGTTGTACCTTTCATTTCTTTAGAGATAATTTCAAGTTTCCCTTTATGTAGCTCTAGCAAGGAGCGTGAAATGGCTAACCCGAGACCTGATCCAGTATGGGTTTTTGTGAGTTGATTTTCAACTTGTTCAAAAGGTTGCCCAAGTTTTTTTATTGCTGATTGAGGAATACCAACACCTGTATCTTTAATCTTAAAGATAAGATTATTTTTTTTCTTGAAAGCACACACATCAATACGTCCACCAGCAGGTGTGAATTTAACCGCATTAGAGATAAGGTTAAGGAAGATCTGTTTCATGGCACGTCCATCGATTTCTGCGTGGAGTTCTGGTGCAATATTGGTTGTGATAGAAATATTTTTTTCTTGTGCTTGTGGTGCGAGTGTTCGTGTTGCTTCGCTAATAATTGGCTCTAGATCACTATTTTTACAATCAAGGGTAAATCTTCCAGCTTCAATTTTGGACATATCAAGGATATCATTGATAAGGGTTAGAAGATGGGCTCCTGAATTGTAAATATCATGCATATATTCTTTATAGCGTTGCGATCCAAGAGGACCAAAGGTGGATTGCAACATGATATCTGAAAAGCCGAGAATAGCGTTAAGTGGAGTGCGCAATTCATGGGACATATTTGCTAAAAATTCTGATTTAGCTTTATTAGCACTTTCAGCGCGCTCTTTTTCTGCTTTCAGACTTTTATTCAGTTTTTCCACTTCTGTTGCACGTTGTTGTGCACTGCCTCGAGCACGTTTGAGTTCTTGAATGAAAGAAAAAAGCCTTCTTTCACTGTCTTCAAATTTTTCTTGTTGTTGTTTAAGTTCAGAAATATCTGTACCAATGCAAACCAGTCCTCCATCTTGAGTACGCCGTTCATTAATTTTAAGCCAACAACCATCTGCAGTTTGGCGAATACTGGTTAGATTCCCAGTGCCATCATCTTTGAGAGGATATTCATTGATTGCTGGGCGAGCCATGGCTTCAACGGTTGCACGTTGGATTCCTGATTGTAAAACCTGTTTAGGGATAGCGGCATATTCGCAAAATTTGCTATTTGACATAACTAAACGCTCTTCTGCATCCCATAATACAAAAGATTCTGAAATATTTTCAATAGCATCACGGATACGGAGATCAGCTTGCGCTGTTTCTTCTGCCAGTTGACGCTGTTCACTAATATCAAAAGCAATACCAACCAAATGGGGTTCTTCTTCATCTGTTACTTCCGCACGAATACGCATCCATACATAGTGACCATCGGCATGTCGCATGGGGACATTAATATCGATATGCTTTTTCTGACCACTCATCAATTCTTGCGCAAGATCGAAAAAATTAGCATCATTTGGGTTGATAATGGCGGTAATTTGCGAAATTGACAGCAGTGCATCTTGAGGCACATAGCCTAGCATTTCATACATTGCCTGTGACCAATAAACGCGCCCGCTCGCCATATTCCAATCCCACAGCCCACAGCGTCCACGCATCATTGCCATATCAATGCGATTTTGAATTTTTTCTGAAATTAAATCTGTCTTGCGTGCTCGCACAATTTGATTGTAATAAGTATAGAGGAGTGCTAGAATAACACTGCTAGTTCCTATAAAAAGAGTTATATTTAAAGAGAAAACTTTGCGCCATTCCATATAGGTATGTTGTTTCTTTTCGCTGATAAAGACGCCATATTGTCCATTTTCTGTTTGGTGAAATGAAGCAAGGGCAGGAACATCTTTTCCTATGGTAATTTCCATAATTCCAGCATGTTGTCCAAGAGATTGTAAGGCAATACTTTCAGAGGTAAAATCCTGTAAGGGTTTTTCTAAAATGATCTCTGAACTAGATGAAGCTAAAACAGTGCCTTTTTGATCGATTATAGCAATAATAGTATTGGGGCTAACAAGACCTTGATTGTATAAATTGGTCAGGATATTTTGCAAATGATCGTGAGAAAGAGGAGATCTTTTTCTTTTCTCAGGAGTTGCAAGTAGGTCACGATCAATTGTATTGCTGATATGAGAGGCTAACAAAGTAAGGGTAGAGCGTGTGTTGTTCTCAAGAGCATGACGCCACTCATAGATTGATACAAAACGAATTGTTGCCAGCACAACAAGAAATGCCATAATAACAAAGAGAACTGAACGTCGCAGCCACGGTTCAATCAAGAGAAGTTTTTGATAGGCTAAACTCAAAAGTAGAGGGATACGCTTTGTCCGTGCTTTATGATTTTGAGCACTTGACTTTGAATCAGCACACACCTGTGTTGGTGCACTATATGCATCCACTTCAGCCATTGCTCGTTCCTTTAATTATGGAATAATGCGTTTTAAAAACTGTTTCAATATTCATAGTAAAACCCCATAGGGTGCAATGAATCAAAACAGGAGTCCTCTGTCCAGTCTTTTTTTAAAAAAAGCTATTTTACTTTTATGGAATGTGGATTATGAAAAAAAAGAATTTCAAAATAGCCTATAAACAGATGGAAGTAACCTGTTTATAGGCTAATTATTTTCGCGTAATGCGTTGATATTATATTATCAATTATATTATAACATACTGATTATAAAATATTTTTATACTTTAAGCGAGCAGACGAGAGATAATCTCCGCCACATCACTTGACAATTGGGGGGCTTCTGCAATTGTTTTTAATGCGGTCTCAAATTTTTGTTGCCGAATGGGTTCTAATTGTCGCCAAGAACGCATCATGGTGAGTAATCGTGAAGCAAGCTGTGGATTTTTTCTGTCAATTTCCAAAATGATTTGGCAAAGAAAACGATAGGAGGCACCATCAACTCTATGAAAACCCGTGAGATTGTAAGAGGCAAAGACACCAATCAAAGCTCGTACCCGATTAGGATTATCTTGTGAAAAAAGCGGATGCTGCATGAGTTTTTGAACATGGTCAAGTGTTGATGCTCCTGCAACCATTGCTTGAATAGAAAACCATTTATCCATAACCAAAGGGTCATGTTGATATCGGGTTTCAAAATCATTTAAGGCGCTTTGCGCTTGCTCACTTTCGTTAAAGCGCCGGACTAAAATGGTTATACTAGCCATGCGGTCAGTCATATTATCAGCTGTTGCATATTGTGTGGCAGCACGGTGTGGCTTGGCTTCTGCTATGGAAAGATAGTCGAGTATTATATTCCGTAATGCTCGTTTCCCAGCTTGTGCAGTATTAGGTGAATAGGGTTCATTGCTCTCCATTTGCATATAAACTTTTGTGAAAAGCACTTGATGTGTATGTGCAAGGGAAGCTAAAAACTGATTGCGTACATGGTGAATATGCTCTGGATCAACATTTTTACCAATTATATGGGCAAGCTCAACTTCGCTTGGTAAACTTAAGCAAAATGCACGAAATTCTGGCTCAAGGCTTTCATCTGTAAGGATGTTTTCGATCAATTTTAGCAAAGCAGGAGGCATATCCTGTTTTTCTTGTGTTTTATCTTGAAGAGCTTGAATCAGAGCTTGCGTCATCAAATGGTTCAGCGATTGCCAACGATTCAGCTGGTTGTCATCTTTTTGTGCAAGAAAGATAAGTTCGCTTTCATTGAATGGAGTTTGTAGATTGATAGGTGCAGAAAAATCTCTTAGCAGTGATAAAACAGGTTTTTCGCGCAGTCCCCTTAATGTAAAGGTTTGCTTTTCCTGGGATAGAAGCATAATGCCTGATTGAATATCCGCATCAGCTTCATAGCTGAGAGATTGTCCATGATGTCCTAACAAACCAAATGCAATAGGGATAAGCATTGGCTTTTTTGTGTTTTGTTGTGGTGTTGCTGGAATATGCTGTTTTGCATGAATTGTTAAAATGCCATCGTTATAATGGTGATCAATTTCTACATGAGGTGTTCCCGCTTGTTCATACCACAACATAAATTGTGAGAAGTCTTGATGAGAGACTTCAGCAAAACAGGCAATAAAATCTTCAATTGTACAAGCCTGTCCATCATGACGTTGAAAATAGAGATCCATTCCTTTACGAAAGAGAGTAGGGCCTAAAAGAGTATGCACCATGCGAACAACTTCTGCACCCTTTTCATAAACGGTCGTGGTATAAAAGTTATTGATTTGGCTGTATTGACGAGGACGTACAGGATGGGCAAGAGGACCAGAATCTTCAGTAAATTGCATAGCTTTCAATGTTTTTATATTTTCAATGCGCTGTAAGCTACGAACATTTTGATCTGAAGAAAATTCTTGATCACGATAGACTGTTAAGCCTTCTTTTAAACAGAGCTGAAACCAATCACGGCAAGTAATACGATTACCAGTCCAATTATGGAAATATTCATGCGCAATAACGCGTTCAACATTCCTATAATCCTGATCAGTTGCTGTTTCAGGATCGGCAAGAACATATTTGTCATTAAAGATGTTAAGCCCTTTGTTTTCCATTGCACCCATATTAAAGTCGGAAACAGCAACGATATTGAAAACATCAAGATCATATTCGCGTCCAAAACGTTGTTCATCCCAACGCATGGAACGTTTAAGAGCATCCATTGCATAGGCTGCACGTTTGGTTTTTCCTTTTTCAACATAGATACCAAGTTCGATACGTCGACCAGATACAGTTATAAAATGGTCTTCTAACTTATCAAGATTACCACCAACAAGAGCAAAGAGATAAGATGGTTTGGGATAAGGATCTTCCCAAATGGCAAAATGATAATTATCTTCAAGAGTACCTGTTTCGACGAGGTTTCCATTGGAAAGTAAAATAGGGATAGTGTGAGAATTCGCTTCAATTTTTACCCTGTAGGTAGAAAGAATATCTGGGCGATCATAAAAGTAAGTAATGCGACGAAAACCTTCCGCTTCACATTGTGTACAATACACACCATTTGAAAGATAAAGCCCCATAAGTTGGCGATTGCTTTCAGGATTCAGTTCGGTAACCAATTGCAATGTAAAAGGAACAGCTGGTGGGGTGGTAATTTCTAAACGTGAAGGAGTAGCTTTATAAGCATTCTCAGATAATTCCTCACCATTAAGAGCGACAGAAATTAAGGTAAGATCATCACCAGAAAGGATAAGAGGTGTGAATTCTTTTGTATTTTGACGAGGTTCAATAGACAATATCGCTGTAACAGAAGTTTTTGTTGGTGCTAAACGGAAATGCAATTGTATTTTGGGAATAGTATAAGGGGTTTGTTGATAATCTTCTAAACGATAAATGGGGACGGTTGATTGTGGCATAATTTTTCCTGACGAGTATTTTAAAAATTAAAGAACTGAAAAAATGTTAATATTTTAAGAAAAGGTAAAGCTTAAGGGCTTACAAAAGGCTATCTAAACGTTTTTTTACTTCTAAAAAGTCTATCCATGTAAGTTTTTTTTGACTAGGCGTTCGGAGAAGATAAGCAGGATGAAAGGTTGGCATAACAGGGATTTTTATGTTGTCTTCGCTCTCATAGGTGTGCCATTTCCCTCGAGTACGGATAATTCCATTTTGCGCACCTGTCAAAAATTGTGTGGCAATACCGCCAAGTGCGACAAGAATGCGAGGTTTAGCTAAATGAATTTGCCGTTCAATAAAAGGGCGACATAACGTGACTTCTCTTGGCGTTGGTGTGCGATTTCCTGGTGGACGCCAGGGGATAGTGTTGGCTATGTAAACATTATTTCTTGTTAAGCCAATTGATGCGAGGATTTTATTGAGTAACATTCCTGCTTTTCCTACAAAAGGAAGTCCTTGTATATCTTCCTCTCGTCCTGGTGCTTCTCCTATGAGCATAAGCGGGCTTCCCGCTGTTCCATCTGAAAAACAGGTATTTTTTGCTGTTAATTTTAATGAGCAGCCGTTAAATGCGAGAAGAGCGGATTTTAGTTCGTCAAGTGTATTTGCACTTTTGGCACTTTCTATAGCGGAAAGTTCACCTTGCATAATAGTGGGGTGAAGCCATGTCTGTTTCTCTAACTTGATTGTTGGTGATGTTTGTTGATTATGAGAAACATTTACTGCTTGTGTTGCTTTTTTGTCTAAGCAAGCAGCTTGATTAAAGCGATCAATAGGCACATCTGTTAGAACAGCATCCGCACCACTTTCTTTATAAAAGTTTAAAAGTTCTTCATATGAGATTGAATATGATGTTTGATTTAGCATTTTACCTTTTCTAATGATCTATAAACAATAGACCAGACAACCTTATTCTTCAAGCTTTTGATGTGTTCTTTGGTAAATTTATATCTGAAACAATGATAGCCTTTTTTTGACAAAAAAGAAAAACTCTAAAATAGGGAAACTCGCAGTTTTGTGTATTCTTAATGGTTATATTATAAGTTAAGACAACAGGAATACTCTGTACTATTTCTTTACTTAATGCAAGGGGTATAAATTCAGACAACAGCATTATAACTCTGTAAGCTCATAAAAGAATTCTTACATTGTTATATTTCTCAGACTTTAATCAAAAATAAAATATTCTTTTATCTTAACAGAAATAATTCAGTATCTCTACAGACATATTTATAAAAAACAATCTATATAAAATGTAAAAGTGAGCAACAGATTATGACATCATACTGAATTTTTAAGAATATTTCTGGTGATGATTTAACAGTAATGTGTGAATATATGCTTTTGCATTTTTTATGGCTTGAATCATAGATTCATTTAATGCTAATTGCGCTGTAATAGCACTTGAAAGGATACAACCTGTTCCACGCATTGTGACTGTTAGGCGCGGAGTAGAAATATTGATGATTGCATTTTTATCAATGAAGCTATCCGTTGCAAGGGGACCATCTGCATGTCCACCTTTTATCAAAAGAGAGTGTGGTCCAAACAACAGAATTTTTTTCGCTTGTTGTATTGCTTGCTTATTATGAGATGCCAATGGGCTTTGGCTGAGAAGAGAAAGTTCTTCTCTATTGGGTGTTAAAAGATCAACGTGAGGGAGAAGTCTATTGATCATAACGTCTATAATTTTTTCTGTTGTTAATTGTCCCCCTGATGAGGCAACAAGTACAGGATCAAAAATAACTGGAATATGGGGATAGTCTTCGAGCACATTACAGATTGCTACTATAATTGCTTTTGTACCTGTCATGCCGATTTTTATTGCACTGATTGGATAGGCTTCTAGAGCACTGCGCATTTGTGCGGCAACGAGTTTTTCACTCATTGGAACAATTTCAGCAACGTGATTATCATCTTGGACGTTAACACAGGTAATGGCTAAATTGGCTTTTACTTGAAAATGTGCTGCTGTTTCTATATCACGGACAATACCGGCCCCTCCCGTTGGATCGGTGCCTGCCACAATAAGAATAGAAGGCTTTAACGCCATGCTTGTGTCACCTTTATCCATTGCTTTACACGCTGTTCAGGTTTTTTATGGAGGATAATATCGGTGACAACAGCAGCACTATTGGCCCCTGCTTTCAAAACACCAACAGCACGTTCTGGTGTTAAACCACCAATGCCCACTAAAGGTAAGGTACCAATCCGTTGTTTCCATTGTTTGATTTTTTCTAGCCCTTGAGGATTCCATTTCATTTCTTTTAAGATTGTTGGATAAATAGGACCAAGAGCGATATAATCAGGATGAACAGAAAGTGCGATGTTCAATTCTCGGTTATCATGGGTACTAAGACCAAACTTTATACCATTTTTACGAATTGCGGTAAGGTCAGCATTGCTTAAGTCTTCTTGCCCAAGATGAATAAAATGGCATTTTTCATCAATAGCTATTGTCCAATAATCATTAATAATGAGTTGTGCTCCCCATTTATCGCATATGTTTTTTGCACGCCTAATATGTTGAGTGATTGTTTCAAGATTTTCATTTTTCATACGCAACTGTACGAGTTTTATGCCAAGAGGAACCAAACGTTCGACCCAATCCGCACTGTCAACAATGAGATAAAATGGATCCAGTTTCATGAAAAGACAGCTTTTCCAATAACGGGTGTTGAAGGAACTGCGACATTGCGTGCTTCGAGAAGTCCGGCTTTATATCCCATACGTCCTGCCTGAACCGCTTTAGAAAATGCTTCAGCCATTAAGACAGGATCACCTGCTTTAGCAACCGCGGTGTTAAGAAGCACTGCATCATACCCAAGTTCCATAGCAACAGTAGCATGTGATGGGCGCCCAATGCCGGCATCAATAACAAGTGTAACATCAGGAAGGTAGGCACGAATAGAACATAGTCCATCAGTATTGTGAGGACCTTTGGCAGATCCAATAGGAGCACACCAAGGCATAATAACTTGGCATCCAACGTCGAGAAGTTTTTCAGCAACAATGAGATCATCGGTTGTATAGGCAAAAATTTTGAAACCTTCACTGTTTAAAATTTGCGCTGCTTCGATGAGGGAAAAGACATTTGGCTGTAGGGTATCGGGATTGCCGATAATTTCCAGTTTAATCCAAGAGGTTTTAAAGAGATCTCGTGCAAGTTTTGCCGTTGTAACAGCTTCTTTAACAGTGTAACAACCAGCAGTATTAGGAAGCACCGTTATATCCAGTTCTGTCAGAAATTGCCAAAATTGTCCCCCTTGTTTTCCACCGGCTGTTTCTCGGCGCAATGAAACTGTTACAATTTCTGTACCCGATTTACAAATAGCATCACGAAGGATTGCGGGTGAGGGATATTGTGCTGTACCTAACATAAGACGAGAAGAGAATTTACGTCCATAAAGATTCAGCATCATTTTAGCCTCCTTGCATTGGGCTTAAAATTTCAATTTTATCACCTTCATGCAAGATAAATTTGCTTCGCTTACTTACAGGAACAACTTCTGCATTAACAGCGGTAGCGAGCCAATTTCCCTTATAACCCAATTCTTCAAGTAAAAGATTGAGAGTGATAACTTCTGTTTGAATTGTTTCACCATTGACAAATATTTGCATGTTTTATTCCAATGTCAATTTCACCGTGCGTTTTGCCATTTCTGGAGACAAAAGAAAACCATGTCTATAAAATCCATTAATAAAAATACGATTACCATGTTTGCATACTGAAGGGAAGTTATCAGGATAACATGGTCGTACGCCAACACCAGTTTCAAGAATTTCAGCTTCAGCAAAAGCAGGATGCAAGGTATAAGCTGCATTGAGTAATTCCATCATTGATCTTACCGAAATGGCACCATCAAAGTCACTTTCAATCATAGTTGCACCAATCATAAAAATGTTTTCTTGCCGTGGGACAATGTAGAGAGGAAACCGTGGATGAAGGAGACGAATTGGACGAGAAATTTTAATATCTCTGCTACGTATGAGAAGCATTTCACCACGTACGCCGCGTAACTTTTTGTCTTTTCCTAAACGTGCTATTCCAGTTGCATCAATGATAAGATCAAAATCTGTTTCAGATATTTCCACATCAACAAAACATGTTCCATTTTTTATAAGATCTTCTTTTAAAGTGATAAGTGCTTTACGAGGATCAAGATGTGCTTCATTTTCATAAAAAAGTGCGTTATTAAAACGTTCTGCAAGATCTGGTTCAAGATGTGCTATTTCTTCACCATTTAGAATTTTATGGCTATGTGTACGCGCTGAAAATCGTTCAAGTTCTCCCTTATCTCGTGCTGGTGCAACCACTAAAGTACCCTTTTGTATAACAAGATGAGGAAGTATTTTATGCCACCATTCTATAGCTTGTATGCCGATGTCTTCGACAATTTGTGCAGCGTTTTCTCTTTCACAGTAAGGCGCTAGCATTCCTCCGGCATACCAACTGGCAGTCCCTATAGGAGAATGAGGGGGGGCTGAGACAGTAACAGAAAAACCCCTTTGTTGTAACATACAGGCAGCTGTTAACCCTCCTACACCTGCACCTTTGATAAGAATATTTTTCAACTGTTTACTCTCTTTTTTTGAAGAGGCGCGACTTCCATATAAAGGTCACCATTCTTTTGATATTTCTCTGCCATAGCAATCATACCTTCATCTTTTGTTTTTCTCACGACTGTATCACGAATATCATGGGAAATACGCATAGAACAGAACTTTGGTCCACACATGGAACAAAAATGTACCAATTTATGAGCTTCTTTAGGCATGGTTTCATCATGAAAGGTACAGGCTGTATCTGGATCAAGAGAAAGGTTAAATTGATCATGCCATCTAAAATCAAATCTTGCACGTGAAAGAGCATTATCGCGCAATTGTGCTCTAGGTAATCCTTTGGCAAGATCTGCGGCATGGGCAGCAATTTTATAAGTGATCACGCCAGTTTTAACATCATTTTTATCGGGGAGTCCTAGGTGTTCTTTAGGTGTTACATAACAGAGCATAGCTGTTCCAAACCATCCGATCATAGCTGCTCCAATTGCTGATGTAATATGGTCATAACCAGGAGCAATATCAGTGGTAAGTGGGCCTAAAGTATAAAAAGGTGCTTCATGACAGAGTTCTAATTGTTGCTCCATATTTTCTTTGATTTTATGCATGGGAACATGTCCAGGTCCTTCAATCATAACCTGTACGTCTTTTTCCCAAGCAATTTTTGTCAATTCTCCCAAAGTCTCCAGTTCAGCAAATTGAGCTTCATCATTGGCATCGGCAATGGAACCAGGGCGCAATCCATCTCCTAAGGAAAGAGAGATATCATAGGTGCGTGCAATATCACAAATCTCATCAAAATGTTCATAGAGAAAACTTTCTTTATGATGATGGAGACACCATTTTGCCATAATAGAACCACCTCGTGAAACAATACCTGTTACGCGGTCAATGGTGAGAGGAATAAATGCTAATCTTAAGCCCGCATGAATAGTAAAATAATCAACACCCTGTTCTGCTTGCTCGATAAGGGTATCACGAAAAATATCCCATGTTAAATGTTCAGCAATACCTTGTACTTTTTCGAGTGCTTGATAAAGAGGAACTGTCCCAATTGGAACAGGTGAATTTCTAATAATCCACTCACGAATATTGTGAATATTTCGCCCTGTTGAGAGATCCATTACTGTATCAGCTCCCCAACGAGTGGCCCAAACCATTTTATCAACTTCTTCTGCCATAGAGGATGTCACGGCTGAATTACCAATATTGGCATTAATTTTAACACGAAAATTACGTCCAATAATCATTGGTTCGCACTCTGGATGATTAATGTTTTTAGGAATAATAGCACGCCCATGGGCAATTTCATTGCGAATAAATTCGGCAGTATAAAATTGGGGTATTGATCCATTAAATTTTTCATTTGAGAGCATGTTTTTCTGATCTTTTATTATGCTTCCTTCATTTTCTCGTATAGTGACATATTCCATTTCTTCGGTAATAATACCAGCACGTGCATATGCCATTTGTGTAATTGCTTTGCCATTTTGGGCTCGCAAGATAGGACGCTTTTGTTCAAAGCTTGGTGTGGAAGGCGTATCATAGGTTAATCCGTTATCTTCAGGTTTGATGGATCGTGCAGGATAAGATTCAGTATCAGCGCGTTTAGCAAGCCAAGGTGAGCCAATTGCGGGCAAGCCTTTTGTAATATCAATGATCATATTTTGATCGGTGTAGGGGCCGGAAGTATCGTAGATGTTTAAAGGTTCTTCACCGCTGTCATTGGTCAGGGAAATCTGTCGTAATGGAACACGCACATCAGGAAAAAGAGGGCTTTGTTGATACACTTTACGTGAAGCTGGAAAGGGGCTGCAATTAATTGATGGAATCTTTTTCTGCATAATTTTTTTCCTTATAGACACAAAGTTCAAAAAAAGTTGCAGTATTAAGGGTGATATATGCAAATTATTAGCACGCACATTTGAACAAAGGAGAGATATAATACTGCTTTTATATCGAGATGCTGCAAATAAAAATGAAGAAACTTGATTGAAGAAATTGATTACAATTATAACATTTGCGTTCCCCCCATTTAAAGAATTTTTATTCGCAAGGATATGGTTGGCTTAATTGTTTGTGTTGTCAATCGTAAAGATATGTTTTTAACGATTTTTCTATATTTGTTAGAAATGAAAGCAGCTACTATGAAGTAGAAAAAACAATATTAAAGGCTTGTATAAACAAAAATTCAATTCAAGAATTTATTGTAAAATAATAAATGCTTTATTATTAGTAATTCTAGAAAAATTATTTTTTCTTATTAATATTTATGAATAATTACCAAGACAGTAGAGCTTATTTTTAAATTAGTATTATTTTTATAAAAATATATAATACTATTTTATTATTATTTATGATTATTAATAAAAATTTTATTAATAACTATATTTTTTAGTTTTATTGTTTATATCAATATAAAGTACATTTTTCTTATATACACTATATGAGACGTTTTAATATAAAAACACAATATATAGATTTTGTGTTGACAATTAATAACTACATTTTTTTGAAATATTCTTATAAAGCATAAAATTGTTAATTGAATTCTCAAAGTGATGTATTATCTTTCAAATCATGATCATAATACTGTCAGTTCATTGATGGAAGGTATGTTTCTATATTGGTTTCTTAAAATATGATTAGTTATTAAAACAGTTTGGTGAAATATTTCTATAAGGAGGGAGAATGCTTACAATTGTAAGGTTCTGTCCAGATGGATTTATTGCTCTTGCAAAAAAAAACTATATATAATAGAATAATACAAATAGGTAATCGTACTAAGTATGGGGAGCGAGTAGGTGGTTACAGCGGGGTGTTTTCAAAAGTCAGTGATGCGCGTTTTACAAAGGGGTGAGGCGCAGATTTGGCGCTTTCCAATTTATGTAAAGAAATTTATCCTTCAGGTTTGATGAAGATATTTGATACATCATGAGTATATTGAATATATATTTTTCCAAGTTAAGTTGAAATATGGAGAATTTACAATATTGAATGCCATATACATCTATGATGTGCTAGACTATGAACAGGAGGCGCTCAAAAGAGTGCTGATATTTATTTCACAAACATTTTTAGGAACAAACTTAATGGAACAAAGTGTTTAAAAGAGGTATTTGCATGTCAATACAAAATGATGAGGCATGCAAAGAGTCCAAAGCAGAATTTTAAGTTTTCTTGATATAGATAACAATACAGTTGCGATGAGAATGAAGAAAAACAAACTTTGAAAGTTTTACAACTACAGATAAAAAACAGAGGTTGTTTATTCAAAGCATAGCGAGGAAACATAACGAGAGATAGTATAAAATATTTTTTTATGAAAAAACATAAAGCTACTAAAAACAATAAAAATTGAATGTATTTTCAAATACGTCAGTATTTTATATAAATTTAACAAACCATGACATTTTAAAGATGATCGTATGAAATCCACAATAAGGGATTTTGTGAACAATATTTACACATTTTACAAACACGCAAGACTGACAAATGAAGCTGTATAACCACAGTGCAACAACAGTGGTGATGCCTAAGATGTCATCACGTTGCAAGTGAATGTATTGGTGTTAGTGTTATAAAAAACTGTGGTGGATTTGATTTATTGAATTGGAGGGCAGAAAGACAAATAAATGAATAAACACGGATAGAGCAGCAATATGTGATGTATCAACGAATGGTAACAGGAGAGCTGCATTCTGATGCAAAAGACGAGAAAGGTTATTAAAATAATGGGGGGATATAATGTCTAATATTTATGATTGGTCGCTAAAGGCTGATGAAAATGCGCATTCAGATAGCATTATTAATTGGGCGGAAGGTCAACCACCTAGTTCTGTCAATGATAGTGCACGGGCGATGATGCAGCGTATACGTGAATATCTTGCGGATAATGGTGGCTCTATTGATTCAAATTTTATGATTAATGCAGAAGACAAAACAACATTAATCACGTTAAAGACAGTTTCACCTATAGAGAAATACAAGAATGATATCATCATACGTTTTAAAGCCCGTGGTGTAAACATTGGCATGACGAAAATAATCGTTAATAATATAGGAGAAAAGCACATCTATAAAGCTAGCGATACAGGTATTATACCATTAGAAGGTGGAGAACTACAAACAAATGGTATTTATGAAATGGTATATAATGGCAACATTTCAATAAAAGATCATGATGGCTGGTATCTCCTAAACCCTACACCTCTTCCGCCACCAAAGGTAGAAACTTTTCCCTCAGGATTTATTGCGACATTTGCTATGCAAGAGGTATCAAAGGGTTGGCTTTTATGCGATGGTGCAACATATGAGCGTAAAGATTATCCGCAATTGTTTAAGGCAATAGGCGATAAATGGGGAAAAGACAGCAATACAACCTTTAAAGTTCCAGACTTTAGAGGGTTGTTTTTACGTGGTTTTGATGATGGTCGTGGTCTAGATACAAATCGACAGTTTGCAGATGAGCAACAAGATAGCATAAAATCACATACGCATATTTGCACCATTGAGGAAGCAGGTGGGCATACGCATAACTTTCAATATAATGGAGTTGGATGGAGTGCCAATGACATTGGTAGAAGGAATCCCTTTTATCACTATGAAGTCATGACAGGCAGGACGCAGTCGGCTGGTGCGCACACCCATAAGATAACCATTTCTTCGACAGGTGAAACAGAAACGCGACCTGTTAATGCAACAGTTGTTTATGCTATAAAATCATGAGGTTTTTGGATAATTAATAAACTATCCGCTATTGATGATAGCAAATGATGCGGAGCAAATCGGCGTCATTTGCTATGCAAGCCATAAATGATTCATATGTCATTCATTGAAATATTTGAGAATGCTAAAAACGATATTTAACGATTTTTAGGTTGGTCATTTTAGAGGTTACGTGGTGAGATGTGGAACCTATTACAAGAAAAAACACTTAAAATTACATTTTTTTGTTAATACGAGCGTACGAAAAAGTTTATAAAAGCCCTTCGAATTTATGGCAAAGGGAATGATCCGTATAAAAGCGCATTTTTCATTATGGTATTTTCATAAACTAAAACATTATTACCAATTTAGCTATTATTATAATAACTTTAGTTATTATTTTTCTTGACCAACCCACTACGATTATCTCTATTTACATATCAGAAATAGCCTCAGTAGTGTATCATTTGATAAAGCACGTAACTAGCAAATACAATTGTTTTATTTGTTAATACAAATTGCTTTTATAAAAAGATACAGATTTGAATGAAATATTTTAGAAAGAAGAGCTCTCTGCGTTCAAGAATTTAATTAGCAATATGTTTTATTTTAAAATTCAAGATTCAGATCATGATAAAGGAATATTATCAGATGATAAAGATGCGTTAATGATGTGAGATTCCATATACTTATTCTTACCATGACAGAGATATCATTATAAAGGATAGCATTACCATATATGAGCTTGATTAATTTATCCGCACACCATCATAAGTTTGTGCAGCGTTTTCAGTTAAGTTTTTAATTTTTATATTGTCAAATATATGGAGTTTTTTCAAATGCGCAGTTCATCATGAATCGGCAATTATTCTTATGTGATAGATTATTTTCTTTTTTCAATTTCCAGATGCGTCTTATTTTACATTAAGACGGTTCATAAGAGGGTAATATTAAGTACTTTCTCAAAAGTTTTTTACGCACACATTCTTTTCTTGTATGATGTGTGAAGTGGTGTCTTTTAATTATGAACAAGGATAAAAACAAAGAAACATGCTGATATTTGATGCTCTCATTCAATACAAAAAGCAATCATTTTATAAATCAAAGTATTAATGAAAAGTAGTTGCTAATTTAAAACAAAATGACTTCTTAACGTATCTGTATATTTCAACTTGTCATATTGTCATATGGCTTAATTTTTTAATTAAAAAAATTGAACATTTTGTCATAGGCAGGATGCAGTTTGAGGGAGTATGAATGGTACATCTGCTTTAGGTAATTCAGAAACATTTAAAGCACAGTGATAAACCTCACGGAGGTTTTGTGTTGTCAAAACAGTAGAGACACTTCCCTCGCAATGAATTTCTCCTTGCTTTAGCAATATCATTTTATCTGCATAATGTGCGGCAAGATTGAGATCGTGGAGAACAGCAAGAACGCCACCACCACAACGGGAAAAATTCTTGGCAATATCCATAACGACAATTTGATGTTGAATATCGAGGCTTGCAATAGGTTCATCTAAGATCATCCAACGAGGAATTCCACGATAAACCGGTTCCCATATTTGGCAAAGGACACGAGCCAATTGCACTCTAGCCTGTTCTCCTCCCGATAGTTGGTGATAATATCGGGTGCTATAGTCAGCAAGACCAACACGGTCTAAAGCTTTTTGGGTAAGATTTTGCAATTCAACTTTGGAAATAGTACATTGGTTTACAGAGAGACCAAGCGCAACCACTTCATGGACTAAGAATGGAAAGGCAAGCACTGTTGATTGTGGTAACACGGCACGCATCTTTGCCATTTCAGACGTTTTTGTTTGGCTAACATCATGACCATTTAAAGTCATTTTTCCACTGTAGGGAATCTCTCCACTCAATGCTTTAATGAAAGTACTTTTGCCAGAGCCATTGGGACCGATAATAACAGTGAGAGCACCATTTTTTGCTTGAAAATTGATGTGGTTGAGTATTTGTTTTTTTCCGCGTTGAACGCAAATATGTGTTGCTTCAATCATGAAAAATTTGCTCCTCGTTTGCGTATAAGGATCCACAAGAAGAAAGGAGCGCCAACAAGTGCTGTAACGATTCCAATTGGCAATTCTGCTGGAGCAACAATTAAACGCGCAAAGGTATCAGCAAAAATAAGCAATGCTGCTCCCAAAAGAGCAGAGCAGGGGATGAGGTAGCGGTGATCTGGACCAATAAGTTGACGTAAAATATGTGGAACAACAATACCAATAAAACCAATACCACCACTGACAGCAACAGCGCTACCACACATGAGAGCAACAAGGAAAATGGCAATGTTTTTAACGCGCTGGATATGGAAACCAATATGACCAGCAACGGCTTCTCCAAGTGCAAGAGCATTAAGTGCGCGTGATAAAAGGGGAGAAAAAAGCAGACCAACACAGATAAAAGGGAGAATAAGCCAAACTTTTAGCCATGTTGCACCCGCAAGAGAACCAAGATTCCAAAAAGTAATATCACGTAATTGTTGGTCATTTGCGATAAAGAGCAATGTTCCAACAACAGCACTGCTTAAAGCACCAAGAGCGATACCGGCAAGAAGCATGGTCGCAATAGAAGTACAACTGTGATGTGTTGCTATTGTATAAAGAACAATTGTTGAGAGAAGCCCGCCACAAAAGGCACCTATGATAACTTTATAAGGCTCTAAAAAAGATGCTAATGAAACTGGGAAGGCGATACCGATAACAATTGCCAAAACAGCACCAAGACCAGCACCTGCTGATACACCTATAATTCCAGGATCTGCGAGAGGGTTGCGGAAAAGTCCCTGCATGAGAACACCAGAAACAGCTAGAGATGCTCCAATCAATAACCCTAAGATAACACGGGGAAGCCTAATATCAACAAATATGAGATAATCACGCGTTTTACTACTTACTGAAAAATCTTGTGTAAGCATAATATGAAAGAAATCAAAGAGAGAAACCTTTGAAGCACCATTCAAAAGTCCACCCAAAATACTTAAGAGAAGGAATATAATGAGACCTAGTAAGACAATCGTTTTCAAATTTGTACAGTTGATTTTTTTACTCTGTTTTGTCTCAGGTGCATACATTATGGATATATCATCTAACATTTCTATCAGCTCTTACCATTTTGTTTTGCACCATAAAATATATTAATAAGTTCTCTTGATGCATCTGCAGTACGCGGACCAAATCCTAAAAGATACATAACATCCATCTGTGCGATGGCATGATTTTTCGCAGCAGTCGTTGCTTGAACTGCTGGTATAGCTAAAATCTTTTCAATGTTAGTGGATTTTCCACCATGCTTTACAAGTAAGATAACATCAGGGTTTGCTTTCAATAACGCTTCACTATTGAGCAGTTTGTATCCTTTATAATCGGAGATGGCATTGATACCACCTGAAAGCTTTATCATACCATCGGCTGCTGTATCTGTTCCAGATGCCATAACGCGGTCATTTTGTACAGATAGAACAAAAAGGACACGCTTTGGTTTTGTTACTTTTGCTAAAAGTGCATCATTATCTACAAAATCACGGCTTATTTTTTCAATTAATGCAGCTGCTTGTCCTTCACGATGAATGGCTTTTCCAACGATGCGAATCTTTTCTATAACACTTTCACGAGAGTAGTTTTCTGGTACAATCACTATAGGGATAGAAGTTTTTTTAAGAATATCAATTGTTGAAGCAGGACCACTTCCTTCAATGAGCAATATGCCTTCTGGAGCAAGCGAGAGAACCCCTTCAGGTGATAAGGCACGCATATATCCAAGGACAGGAAGTTTGAGTGCTTCTTGCGGATAAACGCTTGTACTATCACGAGCTACAAGTTGATTTTGAGCTCCTAACGCGTAAACGATTTCTGTAAGAGAACCACCGATAGAAACGATTTTTGCATTTTCAGAAAAGTGTGTTGTAGGCTCAGCGATTACTGTTTGAGAAAAAACAAAAAAAGAAAGCAGTATCAAAATACTGAAGAAGCTCCGTAAGAAAAGTATAGCCATCTTTGATTTTACCTTCCTACGCGATTATTGCTTCTTGACATGAGGGCAAACTATTCAATAATGAGCGCCAATCCTCACGTTCTTTCTGTCCCTCCTTGCGCATACCAAAGAATTGAACAATCATTTCACCATTTTTATCGAAAACTTCAAGTGAACTGACAGAACCATCACTGGTAGGTTTGCGAACACACCATACGTTTTCAATACCGGAAACAAGTAAATGCAGGTCAAATTTATGATCGAGAATATTAAGCCACGGTCCCACCTGCTTAATGTTTTTCACTTGCCCAGTGAAAATCTGAATACATCCCCTGTTACCAACAAAGCACATAATAGGTATTTCCTGCTCTGCAACTTTTTCGAGCATCATCTCAACAGCTTCCACCTTTAATTCATAAGCAAACTCACGACCTGCATATTTTACAGCATCATGTCGATTAATTTTAAACTCAGAAATAATCTTATGAAGTTGGTGCACATCGGTCATATTCCTCCAACGATCTTGGAACTTCTCAACATCCAACTCTGTTGTGTTATATTGGATTGGAGTAGAAGCAGGAAGGACATCAAGAACAGATGATTGGTCCTCATGAAGCAACTGTTCAATAAGTCTACCCCATTCTTCCATATTCGTTGTGTCTTTAGCATAGAGTTTTAAAATAGCGACACCATATTGATCAAAAAATTGCAAACTCTTTGTAGGTTTTCCAAGAACAATCACTTCATACTCGAAACCGAATTTCCATTGTTTTGAAAAAATACGCAAATCGATTTCACCAAGTGTGATAGGGACGTGTTCATGTTGAACAACTTTTTCAAAACATCCTGTAATTTCGTGAACAGCATGTTCATTACGTGTCAAAGCCATAATCGTTCCAAGCTGAGGAGCGTTTTCTAAGAAAGTTGCAACATCAGCTTTGAGTCTTTTTGCTTTTCCAATTGTACAATAAGCAGCAACAAGTTCTGCTTCAGATATGCCAATAGAAACCGCAAAATCGCGGTTTCGCATTTCTTTTTTTTCTTCACGCAAACGAATAATCATTTCAGCTGTATATGACATAGACTTTCCTTAATATTACTTGTACAGAGTTAACTTTTTAAATTTCACAATTCTAAGGCAATGGATTGCCCCATTCTCAACGAATGTTTCACTCCATTGCAAATAAGCCCTTATTATCAACAGCAGAACAACCCCAAATTAATAAACCGAGAGGAGTGAAAGCGCTCCTTCCAAGTCTTTGTAATTTAAAGAACAATGAGAATAGAAACACAATAATTCATCCCTTTACTGATACAATTTCCCATTGATCTCATGGTCAACAGAAGCGACTAAAACTTTTGCATAAACGACACTTTAAAATTACGACCAGGCTGGCTATAATAGTCTTTTGGTGTCGAACTATCACCCGAGGGAAGATCTGATATATTCCAATATTTTTTATTGAAAAGATTATAAACACCCGCTCTTATAATTGGCCCCTTTTCACCAAAAGGTTTCCACCAACTTGATACATCAACAACTTCATAGCCAGGAACTTTCTGATAGTCAGATTTTCCAGAAACTTTGTCACGCTTGGCTACTACAGTAAGTACAGCATCCGTTCCCCAAGTTTCTTGCCCATATCCTAAATTGATAACCGCTTTCAAAGGCGAAATTGAGTTAAGGTACTCATTTTTATCAAGATCTTTTCCTTGCGAATAAGAAAGAGAGAAGTTGCTATGGAAACCACTATAAAGAGCCAAATGTACCTTTGCTTCAGCACCCAAAATACGTACACGTGAACGATTCATATAATGTCGACGTGCAAACATAAATTCTTCTGATGGACCTATATCGATAGCATCTATAAAGTCCTTATATTGATTAACAAAAGCACTGAGTGAACCACCAAAATTCGCATCTCCATACCGTAGTCCGACATCATATCCATTGCTTGTTTCCGCTTTAAGATCAGGATTTCCTTTTACATAATAAGCAGAAGGTTTGATATAAGAGACGTAAAGTTCTGAAACACGTGGCGCACGGAAAGCTTGTGCCCATTGAGCATACAATGTTACTTGATTACGAACGTCCCATTCTATGCGTAACTTAGGAGAAAAATGTGCCCCATTTCTTTCAGGAGGAAAAGGATCTGAAATGAGAGCTTTCTCATAAGAAGAAGTTTTTTGAGGGATATACTTATACCAATCGTAACGAACTCCAGGTGTTACACGGAAATGATTATCTGCAAAACCAATTTCATTTTCAAAAGCTAAACCAAAATTATAGCTATGCGTATCTGGTGAATCTGATCGGTTAGCAGGAACAAAGAGACATCCGCGTTCATTTTCTTTCAAATGACAATTATCTTTGCCTAGCAAATAATGATGCCACTTTGATGACAAAGCATTTGTGGCAAGCTTTAATGTGTGGCTTACAGTACCAATATTCACTTGTTTGTGGGCATCAACATTTAAACCATAATTAGTATTATTGACAAGATTATCCCTTAAATAGTCTCCTTTTGGAGCTCTAACACGAACGCCAGTTGTAATATCATTATTTGATTGTTTTAGCCAATAAAGTTTCCCATGAAATGCATCAAAAAACGTATCCCCATTGCCATTGTAATTATAAGACAAAGAAAGACGTTCACGATGTTTATTGTCTTGTTCATAAGCAGAACCTGGAACATACCTTTTGCCTATATTTAATAAATGGGTGTTTCTATTATAATGAAAGCGTTCGGCTGTAAAACCAAGTCTATGATTGTCATTAAAGTATTGATGAACTTTAAAAAGGAAATTATTTTGGTCAAAATCAGTGGGATTTTTACGTGTGCGCTCATCATATCCCCCGACGGTCCCCATATTTTTGCGTTCATGACCTTTTGTATAAGAACCTTGGAAAAGCAAAAATGTTTGATAATTACGTACAGCAAAAGCTTGATTCACACGCCAACTATTATTAACAGAATCATAACCGCCCTTTATAAGACTACCCCAACTCTTTTCTCCAGTAATGAGATCTTCAGGATTAAGAGTACGCAAAGCAACGACCCCTCCCAGAGCACCAGATCCATAAAGACTAGAATCTGATCCTTGAATAATATCAAATGCGGAAAGGGCACTAAAATCAAACGTTGTATTTCCACTACTTCCACGATTTTTACGCAATATATCATCAAGCCATGGAACAACAATACCATCCATTGTGGTAAGCACACGCTGTGCATCTAAACCACGAAGCACAAAACTATTCTTATCTGTATTGTAAGTGATAGACGGATCAAGACGACTAATATCATGAACATCACTTATTTGTTTTCCATTAATATCCTTAGCGGTGTTACGACTGGTCAGAATACTTACTGAATCCGAAGAGTCTTTTTTCCCTTTAATAACAATTGGTTTAAGCTCAATCAGATCATTTTTATTACTGTTTTGTGCAAAAACAAATGAAGGGATACAGACCGACAATGCACTTAAAATTATGCAGCTCTTATGGATATTTTTTCGTCTTATTCGCATAACACATCATAACCTTTTCTTAAAACGACCCCTCTCTGGTTTGAAACTTCACATACAAAAACGCTTGACTTACCGATAACAAATTAGCCTGTCAAGCAAGAGTGATTTGACTTCAGCACAAAACCACGGTGAAACCATATTAAACATGACAAAATCAGTCAAGAAAAAAAAGTTGCAATTTCAAAAGAGCCTGTTTTAATGAAGGTAATACCGATATTAAGTTTAAACTATCAGCGGAAGAAACAATGATTTTTACAAATACAAGGCGGTTATTAACTCTTTGGATTGGTGGGTTTATTTGCGCCTTTTCTTTGCATATGGCATTGGGAGCACAGTTTTACTTTTGCGATACTGGTGTGGGGAAGGGTATGCTCTCACTCCCGATTATGCTGACGTTTGTTCAAGAGCCTCTTTATTCCGATATTGAAACGGATTCGCTAGATATTGATAAAGATCTAGCGAATGTTAGCACAGAGCCAGAAGAGTTGTCGTCTGATTTGTCAGAGCAGGAGTCAGAAATATTACAGGAGTCAGAAACATTAGAAGAAGTAGATGAGGTTCGACCGGAAGAGCTTCAGCATACTCTAGAAAAGGATGATTTTACGGTTCTCAAATCTTTGGAGGAGCCTTTACCTCAAAAAGGTGAGCATAAAGCGCGTGATAAAAAAGCAATACCACAAAAGGCGGTGGTAAAACAGCCCGCTGTGAAGGCTATCCGCGCGTCTATCGCTGCTCAGGGCGGTGATACAACAGCGCGTGCAGATGCATTGTTAAGAGAGTGGTTGACAAAGGTACAGGCACAATTAGAAAAGCAAAAAAGTTACGTTGTAGGACAGCGTATCAGTCGTACAAAAGGGACAGTGACATTAGAATTTAGAGTGCATGAACAGGGAAGTGTTTTTTCGAGTCGTGTTGTCGCTTCTGCAGGTGATCCAGAACTTGATCGATTAGCGATGAAAGCACTTCAGCGTGTAGGCTCTTTTCCTCCTCCCCCTCCATCAAAAGTGAACAAAATTATAAGAGTGTCATTGATATTTAACTGATTTTCAAAGAACGCGGGTTAATTCTCTTCATACCTTATGTTATAATTGCTACAATATTGTAACATATATGATGAAAAACGAGAGTAAGCATTTTGGGGGCAAATTGGAGTTATTTCATTTCATCGGCCGGAAAGAAGATAGGCCTTTATGTCTGTTTTTCCCGTCAGCCTGGCTTTGTAAACCCCATAATTTTCCATGACACGCATGACGTAATTACGTGTTTCTGTATAGGGAATGCGTTCAATCCAGTCGATAACTTTATCAAGGGATTGCCTCCGAGGATCACCATAACGTTTTATCCATTCATCAACACGACGGGAGCCTGCATTATAACCGATAAGAGTGAGTATATAGGAGCCATTAAAACGTTCCAATTGTTCATTGAGAAAATAGCCCCCTAATATAGCGTTATAACTGGCATCACTGCTCAATTTTTTGGGTGACCATATAATTGAATACTTCTTTGCAAGTGTTTTTGCTGTGGTCGGCAGCAATTGAAGTATACCTTGTGCGCCTGCTTTTGATATGGCAGTTGGATTAAATTCACTTTCTTGACGTGCAATGGCATAAACAAGCGCTTGTTCTGCACCAGAAACCTTAGCAGAGGTTGGTATAGCACCTATAGGATGGGAAAGTGCACCAACATTTTTCCCTTGATAAACAGCCGTTTTCCCGATTTTGAGGCTGGTATAATAGTCACCATTTTTTTCAGCCATCACAGCCAGAAGAGCTAACTCTCCAGGACTTTCTATTTTTTTACCAAGTTCTCTATAAAAGAATTTAGCTAAATGAGCATAGCCTGCTTCTTCAAGACGTTGAATTGCTTTAATAGCTTCTCGTGCACTAAAACGTTGTCGTTCAGTAGCTGTTGGCTTGGGAAAAGAAATGTCAAGCTTTTTTTGATTAAGCCATGAGGCTGCTAATTGACCATAATAAGTTGCCCCAAAATGTGCAGCACGATGAAAATAACTCTGGGCATTTTTATGTTCACCTAGGGTTTCTGCTGCTCGTCCCATCCAATAGTAGCCACGGGATACTGAAAGAGGTGCAGAAGATAATTGAGGAATACGTGAAAAATGGTGCATTGCCAATTTAGGATTGTGAAGAAACCTTAGTGCATACCACCCTGCATGAAATTCAGCATCCACTGTCAATAAAGATGTCATACCATGATGCATAGTAACGAGTTGATAAGCGATTTGAGGTTTGTTTAAATCAAGCATTTCTCGAGAAAGGGCGCGTTGCTCTTTCCATAATGCTTGAGAGTTCATCAGGTTTAATGCATTCTTTGATATTCTCATCATAAGTGTTGCAGCTATATCATATTGTCCAGTTCGTCTAAGATGGCGAATTTGAGCAAATTGTAAAAGAGGGTCTTTTTGCCATGCTCTCTCCACAGCGCGTAATTTTTGCGTGGCTTTAGGATCATTTTTTTCAACGGCTACAAAAGCATTAAAAAGAGATTGAGCACGAGCTAATTTTGCAACACGCTCTGCTGAATCAAAGCGATGAGCATAAAGCATAAATTGCATACGTTTTAAATGATCGATAGGTTTTAGCACAACACTGGCATTTTTAAGAATCAGCTCTTCTTCTTTTGCATTGAGTTTTGTGTTATGCCACCATGGGGCAATAATTTGTCGCGCACGAGTGCTTTGTCCAGTTGCAATAAGCGCTTTAGAAAACCGAGCCATGCCTTGTGCTGTTAAGGGGGGATGATGAGCAAATTTTTGAAGGATGGCGTGGGTGAAATTATTTTCATTAATAAAAGCACGTTCAGCATTACGTTGCATAATATCTATACTAGGCCACCCTTTTAGCTCTTTTATTGCATTGAATATTTCAGAGCTTGGTATATTGGCTTGACCTGATATAGCGATCGCCCATGTCAAAATATGACGATCAAGGCTATTCTTTACCAGTGAATTACGCAGATTTATGGTTTTTGCAATATTATTGTTTAAAAGTGCATCTAAACCAGCTTTAAGTTGTTGAAGATTAGAATTATTATTAGGTGCAGGAAAATTATGGGGTGCCGTGTGTAATTGTCTAAGAGGTTTTGCATTTTCTTTTTTGGAAACAAAGGGGGTGGGGCGCCCCAAAGGGATTGGTACTTTTCTATGCAAAAGGGGTGTTTGTGCCCATACACTTGAAAATGAAACGGTGGTTGCCAGTATAAGTACAGTAAAGGTCTGTAAAAAAAAGAGGGCAAAAAGGGTACGCATAAAGAAAAAACCTTGAAACCTTGTTTTTGAGAAACGCTCAAGATTTTTAGAAGAGAAGCGTGAAAAACGAGTTAACATAGGCTGATCTTTTATAGAGGTATCAGAATTGAAGAAGATACATATTAAACCGAGTGAGCGCTATTGTGAAATTCATCTTGCTTCAATAACAGAGCCAGATTATGTTCTATCATGGGATAATTTAAAAAGGCTATTCAAAAAATAACAAGAGAACATTAGAGGGAGTTTATCATGCTCAAGGGAGCCGTAACTGCGCTTATCACACCGTTTGATGATAACGGCACTATTGATGAGAAAGCATTTTGCAATTTTGTTGAGTGGCAGATTGTACAAGGTATTAATGGTGTAAGTCCTGTTGGAACAACCGGTGAATCGCCGACTTTAAGTCATGAAGAACACAAAAGGGTTATAGAATTATGTGTTGAACAGGTTGCTAAGCGTGTTCCTGTTGTAGCAGGGGCAGGATCAAACAGTACCAGTGAAGCTGTAGAGCTTGCGCAACATGCTGAGAAAGCGGGTGCAGATGCTGTTTTGGTTGTCACTCCTTATTATAACCGGCCTAATCAGGTTGGTTTGTACACGCATTTTTCTTCCATTGCGAAGGCTATTTCTATACCTATTATAATTTATAATATTCCTGGTCGTTCTGTTATCGATATGAGCGTGGAAACGATGAGAGATCTGTGCCAAGATTTTAAAAATATCATTGGTGTCAAAGATGCGACGAGCAAAATTGAACGTGTGAGTGAACAACGAGAAAAATGTGGTAAAGACTTTATACAGCTTTCTGGTGATGATTGTACAGCATTAGGTTTTAATGCACATGGGGGGGTGGGGTGTATTTCGGTTTCTTCCAATGTTGCTCCAAAGCTGTGTGCAGAGCTTCATGCGGCTTGTTTGCGTGGTGATTATGAGACAGCACGCGAATTAAATGATCGGCTCATGCCTCTCAATCGTGCAGTATTTATTGAACCAAGTCCTGCCGGTATTAAATATGCTGCTGCAAAATTAGGGATTTGTGGTAGCATAGTTCGTTCACCGATTGTTCCACTTGCCGATACCACCAAGAAGATTATTGATGCAGCTTTACAACATGCAGGTTTGCTTAAAGAATAAAGTGTAGCCATGAACAAAAAAAAGAACGCGCCAGTACGAAAAATAATTGCTGATAATCGTAAAGCTCGTTTTCATTATGAAATTCTCGATAATCTTGAGGCTGGTCTGGTATTACAGGGAGCAGAGGTGAAGTCTTTGCGTTCTAACCATGCCAATATTGCTGAAAGTTATGCGAGCTTTGAAAATGGAGAATTATGGTTAGTAAACAGCTATATTCCTGAATATACGCAAGCTAATCGTTTTAATCATGAGCCTCGTCGTTTGCGTAAATTATTAATTTCAAGACGTGAAATGGCACGTTTTTTTAACGCAACTTCTCGTGAAGGAATGACACTTGTTCCTCTCAAACTCTATTTTAATGAAAAAGGACGTGCTAAGTTAGAAATTGCTCTGGCACGTGGAAAAAAACTTCATGATAAACGCGAGACAGAGAAAAAACGGGATTGGGGACGTGAAAAAGCAAGACTTTTAAAAAGCTATGGATAACAGATTTGTTTGTATATTCTTTTTGTAGCATGACGAAAGAGATTTCAGCATTGATCCAGATATGTTCTTACTGCTTCGAAAACCTGATGGAACATAGCATCCGTTAAGCGACCAGTGTTGGTATTATAGCGTGAACAATGATAGCTTGAAAAAATGCGCAATCTACCAATGTTGTTTATTTCTCCATGTCCAAAGGGATGAGCTAGAATTTTTGCATTAAGGGCACGAAGTGTTGAGTGGTGTGCAATGGTACCAAGGGTGATAACAGCTTTAAGCTTGGGAAGATTTGTTAAAAGAGGTGAAAAGAAATATCGGCACGTATTAATTTCTTCACCAGTAGGTTTGTTTTCTGGTGGAACACAACGAACTGAGTTAACAATTGCTGCATCAATTAATTCAAGACTGTCATCGGCTCTTTCTTCAAAGTCTCCTTGGGCAAAACCAAATTTTTTCAAAGTGGAATAAAGCAAATGTCCAGCATAATCGCCAGTAAACGGGCGTCCAGTTCGGTTTGCTCCACGTAATCCAGGAGCAAGACCAACAATGAGAAGGCGCGTTGTAGCAGCACCTTTATAAGGAAAGAATGGACGCACCGGTGCATTATGCCAGCTTGGTTCTTTTATGCGCCAGTCAGAGATGAATTTATGCAAGCGTGGGCATAAATTGCAATTTTGTGGCGGTTCTGGGCACAGCAATGTTGATTGACAATTCATAGGGAGCTATTCATCACTTTTTATAAAAATTCTTTTGAGTTATTTATAAGGTATATGACGGATCTTATCTTTGTGAACAACTATAATGAATACAAATGCATGATTTAATAACAAACTTGAATATGAAATCTTGCTTCTAGCTTTCAAAGAGTCATAATCATTTAAGTGATTTATCCGATAAATAAGAGAGGGATAAATACGACGCGAATGGAATAAAAGTTCAGTTTTTAATGAATACATTATTATGATGTGTAAAGACAACTATCATGAGAGCAAAAGACTTTTAATAAGTTGAATGGCTCGTATAATTCTAAAAGATGTACTCCCAAAAGGAGAGAATCATTTGAACAAACAAGTATAGTTTTTGTTTGAAACCAGCATTCTTTAAGTTTCTTATTCTAAAATGATACTTATAACAAAGTTAGAGAGGTTGTGTATTTTTATAAAGCTTTCAAGAAGTTTTAAATGAGCTCTTTGAGCAAAAAATATGAAAACCTGCATTGTTTTTCTTGTGTTTTATTTTGTTTATTGTATATACTGTATACACATTATGAAGTTTTTTAATATTAAGAAAGAAGCATAAATGGCCCGCGTAACAGTAGAAGATTGTGTTGATAAAGTCGATAATCGCTTTGAGCTGGTGCTTTTAGCTGGGCATAGGGCACGTCAGATTTCACAGGGTGCACAAATTACGGTTGATCGTGATAATGATAAAAATCCAGTGGTTGCTTTACGTGAAATAGCAGACGAGACATTATCGCCTGCCGATTTGAAAGAAGATCTTATTCATTCATTGCAAAAGCATGTAGAAGTGGATGAGCCAGAAATGGCGAGTGAGTTTATTACGCATTCGGGTGAATCTGAGAGTATTTTTGGAGCCTCAATGGAGGAAGAGGGGAGTTCATTCGACCATATGTCCGAAGAAGAACTTCTAGCGGGCATTGAAGGTTTGGTTGTTCCAGAGAAGAGTGACGATTATTAATTGCGGCAGTTTGTATTACAAAAGCAAATATACTTGTGTCATGCGGTAGCGGTTATTTTTCTTGTCTTTTATTGACAGAATATTCATATTCAATAAGGATTAAATTGTGAAAATATAAAGGATATACTCGTATGATGCGTCAGTGTGAGCTTGTTGGGCGTGTTCAACGTTACAAGGCTGACGTGGATGAAGCTCTGTTAAAGAGAGCCTATGATTATGCAATGCGAAAGCATGGTCATCAAAAACGTGCTTCGGGTGATCTTTATTTTTCTCATCCTTTAGAAGTTGCTACTATTTTAACAGATATGCGGTTGGATGAAGCAACAATTGCTGTTGCTCTTTTGCATGATACTATTGAAGATACAAGTGCTACCCGAGCAGAAATTGACCAACTTTTTGGATCTGAAATTGGTAAGTTGGTTGAAGGGCTTACAAAACTTAATAAGCTTGACCTTGTATCGAAGAAAGCCGTACAAGCAGAGAATTTGCGTAAACTTCTTATTGCTATTTCTGATGATGTCCGTGTTCTTTTAGTAAAACTTGCTGATCGTCTTCATAATATGCGTACCCTTGGTGTTATGCGTGACGATAAGCGCCGACGTATTGCTGAAGAGACGATGGATATTTATGCGCCCCTTGCAGGTCGTATGGGTATGCAGGATATGCGCGAAGAGTTAGAAGATCTCTCTTTCTTTTATTTGAATCCAGAAGGTTATCGTACGATAACCAATCGACTTTCTGAATTATCAAAGCGTAATCGTGATTTGCTTTCTAGGATTGAAAATGAACTAGCAAAGCTCTTTTTCGAGAATGGCATTAAAGCAGATGTTAAAAGCCGTCAGAAAAAATCTTATTCCGTTTTTCGTAAAATGGAAAGTAAGGCATTATCTTTTGAACAATTATCCGATATTTTTGGCTTTCGCGTTATTGTTGACACAGTAAATGATTGTTATCGTGCTCTTGGTGTTATCCATACGACATGGCCCATGGTACCTGGTCGTTTTAAAGATTATATTTCTATACCAAAGCAGAATGATTATCGTTCTATTCATACAACAATTGTAGGTCCCTCAAGGCAACGCGTTGAACTACAGATTAGAACTGCTGCTATGGATGAAATTGCTGAATATGGCGTTGCAGCACATTCCATTTATAAAGATCATGGTTCCAATTATTCAACTGCGAAGTTATCGAACGAAACCAATGCCTATGCTTGGTTGCGCCAAACGATTCAATCTTTGTCAGATGGAGATAATCCAGAAGAATTTTTAGAACATACCAAGCTTGAGCTTTTTCAAGATCAAGTTTTTTGTTTTACGCCGAAAGGTCGATTGATTGCCTTTCCCAAAGGCGCGACCCCTATTGATTTTGCTTATGCAGTCCATACTGATATTGGTGATTCTTGTGTTGGGGTAAAAATCAATGGTCGCATTATGCCTTTAATGACAAAATTAAAAAATGGTGATGAAGTTGATATTATACGTTCACAAGCTCAAATTCCACCAGCAGCGTGGGAATTTCTTGTGGTAACTGGCAAAGCACGCTCAGCCATTCGCCGCGCAACCCGTGCGGCTGTACGGAAGCAATATTCAGGTTTGGGATATCGTATACTTGAGCGTTCATTTGAGTATATGGGAAAACAATTTTCAAAAGATATTCTTAAACAAGTTTTGCCACGTTTGGCACGCAAAGATGTGGAAGACGTATTGGCTGCTGTTGGACGTGGTGAGTTGCCGTCAACAGATGTGTTTAAAGCAGTTTATCCTGATTATCAAGATCACCGTGTCGTACAAAAGTCATCTTTTAAGCCTGGGGAAGAAGGTTGGTTTAACATTGAAAACGCTCAAGGTATGATTTTTAAGGTTCCGGAAAATGAAAAGGATGCAACTGCAGAAAATCGTCAATCTAAGGCATTACCTATTCGAGGAACCCGTGGTGATATTCCTGTACGTTTTTCTCCTGAAGGAGCTGTTCCAGGAGATCGGATTGTTGGCATTATGCAACCAGGGGCGGGGATTGTCATTTATCCAATACAGTCTTCGGCTTTGATGGCCTATGATGATCAGCCAGAACGATGGATTGATGTTCGCTGGGATATTGATGCCCAAATGAGTGAACGTTTTCCAGCTCGAATTAATATTTTGGCTGTTAATAGCCCTGGTTCATTAGCAGAAATTACCCAAGTAATTTCTGCTAATGATGCCAATATTCAAAATTTATCTCTTATTCATACAGCACCAGATTTCACAGAAATTATGATGGATCTGGAAGTTTGGGATTTAAAACATTTGAATCGTATTTTTTCTCAGTTAAAAGAGGCAGGTTCAGTGAGTGCAGTACGGCGGGTTCATGGATGAAAAAGAGAGATTTTGCGATGAATACACAAGATGTGATTACTATTTTTAAACAAGCAGATGCTATTTTGGAAGGACATTTTATTTTAACTTCAGGCCGTCATAGTGCTATTTATATGCAGAAGGCAAAAGTATTTATGCATGCTGATTTGACAGAGAAGTTATGTCGTGGATTGGCCGCAAAAATCAGAGAATCGATTGAGGGGCATATTGATTATGTTGTTGGTCCTGCGATTGGTGGTCTTATTCCCTCCTATGAGACTTCACGCCATCTTGGTATTCCTTCTCTATGGGTAGAGCGTGTAAATGGCGTATTTGAGTTGCGTCGTTTTGAAATAAAAAAGGGAGCACGGGTTGTGATTGTTGAAGATATTGTTACAACGGGTCTCTCTATTTGTGAAACGGTTGAGGCTTTGGTTGCTGCGGGAGCAGATGTTTTGGCGAGTGCGTGTATTCTTGATCGTTCTGGTGGTAAAGTTGATGTTGGAGTTCCCTTGATTGCACTTGCTGAATATGAGATAGCTTCTTACGCTCATGATGCGCTTCCTGCTGAACTTGCAGCACTCCCAGCGATCAAACCAGGAAGTCGGAATATTTAATTGTCTTTCTATTGTTTTTTAGGCAAAAAAACTAAAAGAAATCCGTTTGAATTGTACAAATTGTTTCATTGTCATAGGATGTATATTGAGAATCATATGCTTTTTCGTCGTCGAGAACCAATAGATTTTATAAAGCGTATTCGACTTTGGTTATGGCCACGTCGTTCATTTTCTCGCTCATTTAGCTACATACGTAAACGTATTTTGCGTATATCAGCAACGCCACATAAGGTTGCCTTAGGATTTGCTATAGGGATTTTTTTAGCTTGTTCGCCTCTCTTTGGTATGCATATTGTTTTAGCAATATTTTTTTCTTGGGTTTTACGGGCAAATTTTGCAGCAGCAATCACTGGAACGGTTTTTTCTAATCCCCTTACATTTTTGCTTATTGTTATGGCCGATTATAAGATAGGCTATTTCTGTTTATCATTTTTTAGCAATGTAGATGAGATTTCTCTTTCGCAAATTCGCGCTCTGTTTGATGGTTTGACACTGTCAAATGTATCTTTGCTTTTCAAGGGGGCATGGGTTTCAATCATGAGACCGATGATTTTAGGTGGTACTCTTTTAGGTGTTATTTTTAGCAGCTTATCTTATATAGGTGTTTATAGAGCCATTGCCCGCTTTCAACAAAAGCGATACAAAAAAATTATCAAAAAAAGCATTTATAGCAAAAAAAAGTCGAGTAATCTTTTATGATCATTGGTCTTGGAAATGATCTGGTTGATATAAGACGCATTGAGAAAATGTTGATCCGTTATGGTGATCGTTTTGTTCAACGTATTTTTACCGACATTGAACAGATCAGATCTGAAAATCTTCAAAAAAGATCTTCTTCTTACGCCAAAAGATTTGCGGCCAAAGAAGCATGTGCTAAGGCTTTAGGGACGGGAATCGCTTGTGGTGTGGGGTGGAAAGATATGGGGGTTATTAATTTGCCATCCGGCAAACCGATTATGAAATTAACGGATCGTGCGCAACTGCAATTACAAAAATTATTGCCTCCTTCTTATGAAGCTGTCATTCATCTAAGTATAACAGATGATTTTCCTTGGGCTCAGGCATTTGTTATTATCGAAGCACTTCCGCGTGGATAGATAGTATGAGAGATTGTGCTTTTTTTATTTGAACATTATGATAGAGAATGAATTATATTTGTGATGGGAAGGTGATCTGTAATGATCCAGAAAGAGAAAATGTATACAAAGGAAGAAAAAGGCGGGCTTCTTGAATTTATTTGGGTTTTGATACAGGCTCTGTTTTTAGCAGCGCTTATTCGGACACTTTTTTTTCAGCCTTTCAGTATTCCTTCCGGTTCCATGCGTCCTACGTTGCTTGTGGGAGATTATCTATTTGTTTCTAAATATGCATATGGATATTCTCATTTTTCCATACCTTTTTCTCCCCCTCTTTTCTCGGGGCGTATTTGGTCCTCTCAGCCTCAGCGTGGGGATGTTGTGGTTTTTCGTTTACCGAGTAATCCGAATATTGATTATATAAAACGTGTTGTTGGACTACCAGGTGATCGTGTACAAGTTCGTCAAGGTGTTCTTTATATTAATGATGAGGCTGTTTCTCGTCGTTTTATGGGGAAGATTGATAATTCTGATATAACAGAGGTGAATCACCCTGTTGACGTCTATCGTGAGACACTATCGAATGGTGTCAGCTACGATACACTTGATTTAGCTTTTATTCCGCAAGTTGATGACACGAAAGTTTTTGAAGTGCCACAGAGGCATTATTTTATGATGGGTGATAACCGTGATAATTCCGACGATAGTCGTTTAGATGTGGGCTATGTGCCAGAGGAGAATCTTATTGGGCGAGCAAGTGTGATTTTTTTCTCTATCAGGAATGGTTCAAGTGCTTGGCAGATTTGGCGTTGGCCATTTGATATACGTTGGAATCGTTTATTTTCTTTTATCAATAAGGTTCGTGATTTACCGCTTGTACAGCAAGGAATCAATAATGAAGCGTCCAATGATTGATCAGCTGGAGAAGCTGACGGGGCATCGCTTTAGAGATGAAGAGAGATTAAAAAGAGCATTAACACATTCTAGTGTCCAAGATTCGGAACAGGGAAATTATGAGCGGCTGGAATTTCTAGGGGATAGGGTTCTGGGGCTTTTGATTGCAGAAATGCTGTATCAATTTTTCCCACAGGCAAGTGAAGGTGAATTATCGGTACGTTTAAACGGTTTGGTGAATGCACATACATGTGCCGATATTGCACGAGAAATGGGTTTGCCTGAAATGATTCACGTGGGTTTCGAGATGAGAAACTTCGAGGGGCGTCGACTCATCAATATGCATGCTGATGTGGTAGAAGCTTTGATTGCTGTGATGTACCTAGATGGAGGATTGGAGAGCGTTCGCCCTTTTATTCAAAGATATTGGCAAAGTCGGGCAAAACAGATGAATGCTGGTCGACGTGATGCCAAGACAGAGTTACAGGAATGGGCTCATATGCAGGGCAATGCACAACCACATTATCAAATTATCAAACGTTCGGGTCCAGATCATGATCCTGTTTTTATGGTAGAGGTAAATGTTGCTGGTTTTGCTCCAGAAATTGGGCAGGGTAGTTCTAAGAGATATGCCGAAAGAATGGCAGCGGAGAAGATTTTACGCCGTGAAGGTGTATGGAAAACAATAGGAAAAAATGATCATGGGTGACGCTATGAAAACGCGTTCTGGTTTTGTGGTACTTATTGGGATGCCTAATGCTGGCAAATCGACATTAGTAAATCAATTAGTTGGGACAAAGGTTTCAATTGTAACTCATAAGGTACAAACAACACGGGCTTTGGTCCGTGGTATTGTCATTCATGAGAATACGCAAATTGTTTTGGTTGACACACCAGGTGTTTTTCGTCCTCACAAACCATTAGAACGTGCGATGGTATCGACTGCGTGGGGAAGTGTTAAAAGTGCTGATGTTCTTTTAGTTTTGATTGATGTTCAAAATGGTCTATCAGATGATGTTTATACAATGTTAGATATTATAAAAGACATTAAACAGGATAAAATCCTCGTCCTTAATAAAATTGATACAGTTGCTAAAGAATCTCTTTTATCGTTAACTGCCAAAATTAATGAGCGTGTTGCATTTTTGCAAACATTTATGATTTCTGCTCTCAATGGTTCTGGTTGCAAGGACTTGCTTCACGCGTTGAGTAACATGATGCAGGAGGGGCCATGGTATTATCCAGAGGATCAAATTTCAGATATGCCCATGCGCCATCTTGCTGCTGAAATAACGCGCGAAAAGCTTTTTCTTCGCCTTCATGATGAACTTCCATATTCTTCAACAGTTGAAACAGAAAACTGGGAGGAACGTTCAGATGGTTCCGTTAAAATTAATCAAGTCATCTATGTAGAGCGTGATAGTCAGAAAAAAATTGTTTTAGGAGCAAAAGGCGATACAATTAAAGCAATTGGTCAAGCAGCACGTAAGGAATTAATGGAAATCATGGATCAAAAAGTTCACCTTTTTCTCTTTGTGAAAGTGCGTGATAATTGGGACAGCGATCCAGAACGTTATCGTGAAATGGGATTGGATTTTCTAAAATAAAATGAAATGGAAAGAACAAGCCATTATACTTGGCACACGCCAATATGGTGAGACAAGTGTTATCCTTGAAATTATGACACGTCAGCATGGCCGTTATATGGGGGTGGTAAAAGGTGGACGTTCGCGTCGTATGGCAGCTGTACTTCAACCTGGGAATTTTGTTGAGGCTGAATGGTGGGCACGTTTAGATGAACATTTGGGACTTTTCCGACTTGAAGCGCTTGACTTACATGCGGCACGATTAATAGTTTTACCAGAAGCACTTTATGCTTTGCAGTTGATGGCGTTTCATTTGCGTCTTCTTCCTGAGCGTGATCCACATCCCAGCTTATATGATCTTTTACATCTTTTTATGCAAAATTTTGAGGAATCATCTATCATTGCAGAATTGCTTGTACATTTTGAAATGCGTCTTCTTGAGGAGCTTGGCTTTGGTCTTGATTTATCTCGTTGTGCTGCAACAGGAAGTCTAGAAAAGCTCTGTTATGTATCACCAAAATCTGGACGAGCTGTTTGTGAGCAAGCAGGGCACCCTTGGAGAGAAAAACTTCTCATTCTTCCCCAATTTCTTGTACAAAGAACGACTCGTCCGGTAGATTTTAGTGACATAATAAATGGTTTTATTCTAACGGGCTTTTTTTTAATGCGTCATGTTTGGGAACCACGAGCTGTGAAACAGCCGTCGGTGCGTATGAATTTGATACAATTGTTTGAACGTCGGTTTCATACGCAAGCATTAATTTGTTAATTGAATCAATATAAAGAGAATATGAGGATGCAAATCTTAACAACAATTACTGAAATGCGTCAATATATCGCTAAAGAACGACGTTTAGGCTCTTCAATTGGTTTGGTTCCCACTATGGGAGCATTACATGAAGGTCACCTTGCATTAGTAGAGAAGGCAAGAGCAATGTGTGATCGAAGTGTAGTTTCTATTTTTGTCAATCCCAAGCAATTTGCTCTCCATGAGGATTTTGATCAATATCCAAGAGATTTGCAGGGTGATTGTGCCTTGTTGAAAAAAGCAGGTGTTGATTATGTTTTTGCACCTTCTACCGATGAGATGTGGCCACTTGGAAATGATACAATTGTGAAGGTGGAAAAACTATCAGGTATATTAATCGGGAAATTACGTCCAGGGCATTTTTGTGGTGTGACCAGTGTTGTTGCTAAGCTTTTTAACATTGTTCAGCCAGATAAGGCTTTTTTTGGAGAAAAGGATTTTCAACAGATTTTCATTATTCGACGTATGGTTGAGGATTTAGCTTTTCCTATTGAAATTATTGGCGTTCCCATTTTACGCGAAGCAGATGGTGTAGCTCGTTCCTCACGGAATCAACTTTTAATACGAGAAGATCGCAAAGCAGCAAAAATTATTCCTGAAAGTGGTAAAGCTGCTGAACAGCTTTACCACCAAGGAGAACGATCGGTTAACAAATTATGCAAAATTGTTCGCGATATTTTACAACAAGAATCGCGCGCAATTATTGAATCTATAGATTTGCGGGATATGGAAACATTATGTGTTGCCAAAGGAAAACTAGAAAAGCCTGCGGTTTTACTCCTCACTGTTCGTTTTGGTGCTGTGAGGCTTATTGATCAATATATATTGCAAGAGAAGGTTGACAAATGAGTATACATAATAAAACCATAAAACGTATAACTTCTGCTGAGATACGTTCAAGAAAAGGGCAACAACCGATTGTTTCGCTCACGGCGTATCAGGCTTATACCGCACGGATTGCTGATCCCTATTGCGATTTGCTTTTGGTTGGTGATAGCGTTGGTATGGTCGTCTATGGGTTTGAGACAACACTTCCTGTGAGTTTAGATATGATGATTTTGCATGGGCAGGCAGTTATGCGTGGCTCTCAAAAGGCCCTTATCGTTGTGGATATGCCTTTTGGTTCTTATGAAGAAAGTCCAGAACAAGCTTTTTTGAATGCATCGCGTATCCTTGCCCAAACCGGATGTGGAGCAGTTAAGCTTGAAGGTGGTGTTTATATAGCAAAAACAATCGATTTTTTATGTAAACGCGGCATTCCAGTGATGGGACATATCGGCCTTACTCCACAGGCTGTGAATCGTTTTGGTGGTTTTAAGACGCAAGGGCGCAACGAGAGTGATTGGCAAAAGATTAAAACTGATGGAGCAGCGATTGAAGAGGCTGGTGCTTTTGCTGTTGTTGTAGAAGGAGTTGTCGAGCCTTTAGCAGCAGAGCTTACAGAAAAACTTGCTATTCCAACAATTGGTATTGGTGCATCTAATCAGTGTGATGGACAAATATTGGTTATGGAAGATATGTTGGGTTATGGTAGTTATGTGCCAAAATTTGTGCGTCGTTATGGTGCTCTTGAACAAGCAATGGAAACCGCAATCAAGAATTATGCAGAAGATGTTACATCTCGTGCTTTTCCAGCGGATAAAGAAGTTTATAAACTGCAATAAAATCCCATTTAATATGAAAAAGATAATAATATTTATTATCAAATGTCTGTGAAGCTATGCAAACGCAAAGCAAGTTATGTTTATTATTTTACAGAGGATTGATAGAAGCTAATACATCTTTCCAATCTATGTTCACTCTATTGATCGTTTTATGAGGTTATTGGGTTAATAAAACTTGTGCTGTTTTTGTAAATCGATATCTAAATTTAGCATAGCCACATGTTTGAAATAGAGTTTAAGGAGAATGAAAGCTCCGCAGTTCCAGTTTTGTATGCCAGATTGGAAGGTGAGTGCATATATCTGTTTAGGCAAACTGTAAAACAGGAAAAAAACTCACTTGGAAAAAATATGAAGGCATAAAGGTAAAATCAGCGTCTATCTTTCCAAATAACGAGATTACGCATTGTCTCGCGCTTTTATTTATTGCGTTCTCATGGGACATACTCCTCACGCAACATAGAGCCTCACTCTATTGACCTTTATACATTTATTTTAAAGAAACATTTCTTAATATTCTTAAACCCATTTCACGATTATAGCCCATGAATGGTATAACGGTAAATCTATGAGGCACCATCATCTTTATGCTTATGAAAAAGCCAGCATCATCAGACTATTTTCTAGCTCCTAATATTATGCCAGACCTTGCATCTAAGAGTATTCATAAGAGGTATTTTTCTTCTTTTTTAAGTGTACCCATACACCATTCTCATTTATGATGTGCAAGCAAGGAACTTACATTGGTTTTATATAAGAGGATTTGAGACAAGAAAATTTTACTATACTCGAAGCTATTGTTGAATATGAGAAATGATGATTTATGAAGATAAATCAATATGCGATTTATTTTTAGTCATACATATCGATTTTTTCATATATTACTGATTTATGTTCAAAATTGGCTATAATTGCCTCATAAACACACAATTTTTTGAAGGACTTGTGGATAATATATTACAAAAAGCTGAAACTTAAAGAATGGCTACTTTTGTTGGTTCTAAGCGACTTTATCAAGAGGCCAAAATTATAAAGTATCAAATATCTATAAGAAGAATAGGTAGGATGAGAAAATTTCTTCGTATAGTGGTTGTATTCAAGAAGCTGTTCAGTAAAAAAGACTGCCAGCTCATTATTTTTTTTTCAGCTAAAACAATAAGATGAATGAGGCAAAGAGAATTATGATGACTTCTGAATATCAAGATTATTAAAACGTGTTAAAAAGGCGCTTTCAATTTGTTGTGTAGAATAGGGTTGTAAATTGAGATCATCGCATAAAATATGATTCGGAGAACCAAAATAGCGAAGGGCTTCTTCTGTATTAAATCCAGCAAGCGTGATAGCTTCGTAGAATGCAGCAATACGGTCGGCTTGTTTAATTTTTTTTGAGAGCTTTTGAGAAGGATTAATAGGGAGAGAAAAACGCATATGGATAGCGTCTTGTATACGTTTTTCGATGGTTTCATATTGTTTTCCGATGACAGCTTTAAAGGGCGAAATAATATCACCGATAACGTATTCTGGCGCGTCATGTAGAAGAGCACACAAACGTTCATTACTGCGCGATTGAGGACAAAGCTTTTGAAATATTTGTTCTACCAAAAGTGAATGTTGTGCAACAGAATAGGCATGATCACCTTGGGTTTGACCGTTCCAACGTGCAACGCGGGCAAGTCCATGAGCAATATCTTCGATTTCAATATCAAAGGGTGAAGGATTGAGGATGTCAAGTCGTCGGCCAGAGAGCATTCTCTGCCAAGCACGTGCTTCTCCATTTTTTGATAATTCAGCTTTAGCCATTAAGGTGTTTCCACAGTGTTTTCAGGAAAGGTAAAATTCATATTTTCAGCAATGCTTATGGTGACAGGAACATCGTTCACTGTAAATGGGATATTATGCTCCATTGCATCTTTGACATGGTCAATACGCGTTAAAATGAGAGCTTCGTTTGCAGCGCATGTTCCCAAGGAACCAAGTACTTTGCCTCCTGCTTTAACGCTAGAACCTAGAGTTAATTCATGCTGACTTTTTACGATTAAAATGCGGCGGCGCATTGTGCGACGGTGATGCATTCGCGAAACAATTTCTTGTCCAATATAACACCCCTTGTTAAAGGAAAGTCCATTAATTTGATCATAATTAATATCATGAGGAAAGACTTTTCCGATTTCATAATCTTTATCACTTTCTGCGATTGCATAACGGATACGCAATTGATTCCAATAATCATGATATTCTGAAACCAAAAACGGTGTTGTTCCATAGGTCCGTATTATTTTTTGTTTTTGTGGAAAGCGTTTATCAATAAAACTTGAATCAAAATTTAAACTATTTGATTCATTATCCCAAGAAACTGTAACAAGTTCTTGTAATGGTTTTATAATTTCCACTTTTTTATGTAGTTTATAGAGGAGCAGACGTTTATAGAGAATATCAGCTAAAGAGAAAGTGGTATCAATGAAATAACCGTCTTCTCTTTTTCCGATAAGAAAATCAGCAATAACTTTTCCTTGTGGTGATAAAAGAGCTCCAGGGAAAATTTCTTGAGAGCCGATTTTTGTCACATCTGTTGTGATAAGAACCTGCAGAAAATCTGTTGCTTCTTCACCCGTAATTTCAATAATCTTACGTTTTTTTAAGAGAATGGCATTTTGTTTTTCAATCATGGTTCTTGCCTTTCTAGCCAAAGTTACCTAATCGATAAAGAAAGGATATGTAAGGAGCACGGCTATGTTTAAAACATTTGATATAATTTTAAAAGGTGCAACAATTGTAAATCATGATGGAAGTGGTAAGCGTGATATTGGTATTACAAATGGCCGCATTGCTGAAATTGGTGATCTTACATGTGCATCTGCTGGGGAAGTCATTGATTGTACAGGACTCCATATTTTGCCGGGGATTATTGATAGCCAAGTTCATTTTCGCGAGCCTGGTAATGAACATAAAGAGGATTTAGAAAGTGGCTCCTATTCTGCGGTGTTAGGAGGTGTTACATCAGTATTTGAAATGCCTAATACCAATCCATTAACCACATCGGAAGAAGCATTGTCTGATAAAGTAAAACGTGGATTTCACCGGATGCATTGTGATTTTGCATTTTGGGTTGGAGGAACGCGTGAAAATGCACATCAATTAGCTGAGTTAGAAAGACTGCCTGGTGCTGCTGGAATTAAAGTGTTCATGGGTTCTTCAACAGGCGATCTTTTGGTAGATGATGATGAAAGTGTGCGTCTTATTTTGGAAAATACACGCCGTCGTGCGGCTTTTCATTCTGAAGATGAACAAAGGCTTAGAGAACGCAAAATGTTGCGTATTGAAGGGGATGCATCATCGCATCCGATTTGGCGTGATGAGATTGCAGCATTAAAATGTACACAGCGTTTAGTAACAATTGCGCATGAAACGAAGTCACGTATTCATATTTTACATCTTTCTACTGCTGAAGAAATTGATTTTCTAAAAAAACATAAGGATGTGGCAACAATTGAAGTTACGCAGCATCATTTGACGTTAACGTCAAATGATTATCAACGCTGTGGTACATTAATTCAAATGAATCCACCGATCCGTGAGAGCCGACACAGTGAAGCTCTTTGGTATGGTGTTCAGCAAGGTATTGTTGATGTGTTAGGTTCTGATCACGCTCCTCATACCCTTAAAGAAAAACAGCAGCCTTACCCAGCTTCCCCTTCCGGCATGACAGGTGTGCAAACAACAGCAGCAATTATGTTAACACATGTCAATGCAGGAAAGATATCTCTTGAACGTTTTGTTGATCTCACCTCGCATGGTCCTAGCCGCATTTTTGGTATAAGCTGTAAAGGACGTATTGCTGTTGGATATGACGCTGACTTAACCATTATTGATCTTAAGCGGGAAGAAATAATGACCAATGCATTGATTGGTTCACGTGCAGGTTGGACGCCTTATGATGGTAAAAAGGTTAAAGGCTGGCCTGTTGGGACCATTATTCGTGGTATGCGTGTTATGTGGGAAGGAGAAATTGTTACACCTTCGCAAGGCGAACCTATTAAATTTGTAGAAACTTTGGTGTGACCAAATAAAATTGGTGCTTTTTATGAAATAACTTTATTTGCATAAAGGGCGCACGTGGTAATTTTATTGGACGAAGATAAGAGCGTATGGAGGGGGCATTCTTTAAAAATGACGATATTTATATAAAGCAGGTTTATGCCTCTCTTTATTTTTTGTCAGTAGGGGAACTTAAACCAAGGGTTTGATAATTTTGGGTAGGTTGAGTACCATAATGCATGAGAAGGCTTTCGGATAAGGATCTTCCTTCTTTAATATACCTTTGATTTGCTTCAATTGCCGATTGGGTACAGTGATGATAATTTTCTGAAAAAGCACGATACGCTTCATTAAACGCTGCATAAAAATAAGAGCGCCTTTGTTGTATTGGTTGTTCTGCTTCAATCAGTGCATTCATATAGTCATACCATTGGTTTGTTGGAGTACCACAAAGATTTTGTAGAGAGTGTAGGGCTCCCAAAATTTCTGCTAGCCGTAACAATTTTGTCTCATAGGGTGGCGATTGTTGTGCAAAAGTGGATGTTAAAGCGAAAAAAAATATAAAAAAAACAATTTTTATCAATATATTATGCATTAATTTTTGCCACCTTTGAATAAGTTCCTATGCAATTACAATTGCAAACAAAATGGTGTGGATAAAAGAAATTGTGCATCATTACCAAGAGCAAACATATTATAAATTTAGGGCATGAAAGAGAATAAGGAAAGCCTCATAGGGCTATTGAACATTCTAACAAAGTTTTGTGTAGTTAAAAATTTCAGATTTTCTGTATACAATCTATTTTTTGTATAAATTTACAGTAGATTATTCGTTGTAGTTTTTTATCTGTGATAATGTTCTCATCAAAAAAATATGTATCAATAAAATACTCCAATCAAATAAAATGGATTGTTTTTCTCACAGATGATAGATACAGCCTACATGAAAGGGGGAGCGATGAGAATTTTACGTAACCTATACAAAAGTTTGAGCTTAAATCACATAATGCAATAATTTTTTGCAAGATTTACTTGGATGAGCGATGAGTGTTATCGCTAACGGAGTATAATAATGAGTAAGTTGCAATTTTATAATACGCTTACACGTAAAAAAGAAATTTTTACACCGATAGATGCGACAAAAGTGCGTCTTTATGTTTGTGGTCCAACAGTTTATGATTATGCGCACATAGGAAATGCACGCCCTGTAATTGTTTTTGACCTTTTATTTCGCTTATTGCGTTATCTTTATGGTAATGAGCATGTTATATATGCGCGCAATATCACAGATGTGGATGATAAAATTAATGCACGAGCAGCCCACGAATATCCAGAATTAGCACATAATGAAGCTATTCGCCGATTGAGCGAGCGTACCTCTTCTCAATTTGAACAAGATACGGTAGCACTTGGGTGTCTCTTGCCGACCAGCCAACCACGCGCAACGGATCATTTAGAGGAAATGCGCTGTTTGATTGAAAGGTTGCTTGAAAAAGGGCACGCTTATAAAGCAGAAAATCATATATTATTTTCTGTCAGTAGCATAAAAAATCATCCCCATTATGGGGCATTTGCTAAACGCTCGTTGGAGGAAATGAGAGCTGGTGCACGTGTCGATGTTGCGGCTTATAAAAGGGAGGAGATGGATTTTGTTCTATGGAAGCCTTCTGTGGAGGGAGAACCAGGGTGGGCATCACCAGCAGGAATTCCTGTTTTAGGACGTCCAGGTTGGCATATTGAATGTTCTGCAATGTCAATGGCAAAGCTATTAGAACCATACGGTGGTGGTTTAAACTGTGATGATCCGTCAGTAAATATTTTTGATATCCATGGTGGTGGCATTGATTTGATTTTTCCCCATCACGAAAATGAGATTGCACAAAGTTGTTCAGCTTTCGGGACTGAACGAATGGCTAACTTTTGGATGCATAACGGTTTTTTGCAAGTTGAAGGCAAAAAGATGTCAAAAAGCCTTGGCAATTTCATGACTATTCGTTCTATTTTAGAGAATGATTTTTTTGAACTTAATGATGCGTTAACCGATGAAATGAAGCAAAATTGGGCTGGCTTATCTGCACGTTTTTCAATGTTACAAACGCATTATCGTGAACCATTAAATTGGACAGCTCAGCGTTTAGCGCATTCTAGTAATGAACTTTATCGTTGGTATGAATTGCTTCGCTCTGAAAGAGAGAAGGTGAATAACAATGAAATGGTTGATGACTCTTTGATAAATGCACTAAGTGATGATTTGAATACTCCGAATGCATTTGCTCTTTTGCGAAAGTTTTATAAAACAGGGGATAGTGTGGCTTTATCAAATGGGATGAATTTATTTGGCTTGTTGCACCAAGAGTGGATAACAGATGTACAGTGCCCATTGTTTGTGAAAAAAGCTTCTCTTGATGTAAAGTTTATCGATCAATGCATTGCCGAAAGACTACGGCTTATCCATAATAAAGAGTGGGGGGCTGCGGATACAATTCGTGATGAGCTGGCAGCTGAGGGGATTCTTTTAAAAGATAAAAAAGACCCACAGACTGGTGAGCGTATAACGATGTGGGAAGTAAAGCGGTGATTTTCCTATTCCAGCAGCTCTCATAAAAAAGGGAGAATGTGATGGAATTTATATATAGTTATGGATATGTTGCACTTAAATTAGCTGTAGGTCTTTTTGCTTTTCTATTGATTTTAAGAACGACGGGGCGCGGTAGTCTTAGTCAAATGACCCCTGTTGATTTGGTCAGCAATTTTGTAATGGGGGGTATTATTGGTGGCGTTATTTATAATCCAAATATTAGTAGTGTTCAGCTGTTGGTTGTTTTATGTATTTGGCAAGTTTTGGTGACATCTCTTAATTTTTTTGCACACCATTCTGTTTTTTTTCGTCGTCTTGTTGCAGGACGAAATGTCACATTAGTTTTAGATGGTGTATTTCAAATAGATAAAATTGAGAGTTTGGGTCTCAGTGTTAATGATTTAATTACAATGTTGCGTATTAAAGGTTGTAGTTTACATGAAGCAGCTTTTGTTCGTTTAGAAACCAATGGCGATTGCACCATTATTAAAAAGGAAGAAGGTAAGAAATCTACTATTTTAGTAGAAAATGGTGAAGTTATTGAGGAAGGACTTAAAGAAATTGGTAAATCAAAAACATGGCTTCAAGCTGAATTGAAAAAAAAGCGTATCAAGGTTGAAAGTTTATTTGCAGCAGAATGGTATGAGCATACAGATCAAAATAATAAAATTTCTAAGGGATTCTTTCTTGTTCCTTTTTCCAAAACAGTCTAACCTCAAATGCTTATAGGTAGAGCTTATTGGAAACGATAGAAGAGAGACTATGATCAATAAGCCGCAACAGGAGAGGTTTTATAGGACCTGTGGAGTAGATGATAGAGAAGTAAAGGCTTTATGAAACGCAATAAAACGATAAAAACTGTATCGTCAGAGACAGGTCAGACATTTCGCACACTGTATAATTTATGGCCTTATATGTGGCCGGCAGATCGACGTGATTTGAAAGTGCGTGTTCTATGGGCAATATTTTACCTTATTTTAGCCAAGCTGTTTCTTATCTCGGTGCCCTATTTTTTTAAATATGCTACGGATACGCTTAATGCTAGCTTTCATTTACCAGTATGGCTTCCATCCAGTTGGATTATTCCCATCATGCTCGTTTTAGCATATAATGTTGCACGTATTGTTCAGTCTGCATTAAATCAGTTACGCGATTCTCTGTTTGCAACCGTTGGTCAACACGCTATTCGTCAGCTCGCTTATAAGACTTTTGTACATATTCATGGATTGTCTTTGCGATTTCATTTAGAAAAGCGAACTGGCGGGCTTTCTCGTGTGATTGAGCGTGGTACAAAGGGCATTGAAGCTATCGTTAGATTTTCAATTCTCAATACAGTCCCAACGGTTTTAGAGTTTCTTTTAACAGCATTTGTATTTCAAATAAGTTATGGATGGCATTATGTATTCGTAGTTTTGATAATGGTTGGTTTATATACTTGGTTCACAATTAAGGCGAGTGATTGGCGTATTCGTATTAGGCAAGAAATGAACACAGCAGATACAGAGGCCAGTACGCGAGCTGTGGATTCCCTTTTGAATTTTGAAACAGTCAAATATTTTTGTAATGAAAATCTGGAAGCACGTCGATTTGATTCTTCGATGGCAAATTATGAAAAATCGGCAACAAAAATTTGGACATCATTAAGCTGGCTTAATTTTGGTCAGACTCTTATTTTTGGTATTGGAATGACTATTCTGATGTTGATGTCCGCTTATGAAGTTTTTCATAAAACACAGACTTTAGGAGACTTCATTTTTATTAATACACTTTTAATACAGCTTTCTATTCCACTCAATTTTATTGGTTCAATTTATCGTGACATTCGGCAAGGGCTAACGGATATTGAAGCCATGTTTGATCTTTTAGATGTTCAGCAGGAAATCACTGATAAATCAGATGCTAAGCCATTGGTGATAGAGGGTGGTAACATTCGCTTTAATCAGGTAAATTTTTCCTATGATCCGTCTCGCCAGATTCTCAAAGATATCAATTTTGAGATTCCCAGTGGTAAAACCGTTGCCATTGTTGGTCCATCAGGTACTGGTAAATCGACTATTGCTCGATTACTTTTTCGTTTTTATGACGTTAATGCAGGCTCTATAACAATTGATGGACAAGATATCCGTGATATAACGCAAAAAAGTTTGCGTGAAGCGATTGGTATGGTACCTCAGGACACAGTATTATTTAATGATACAATAGCCTATAATATTTGCTATGGGCGTCCAAGTGCTACAGATGAAGAGATGCGTAAAGCTGCTGAAATGGCACAGATATCAAAATTTATTGAGATGCTTCCGGAAAGCTTTCAATCTATGGTCGGTGAGCGTGGGCTTAAGCTGTCAGGTGGTGAAAAACAACGTGTGGCTATTGCTCGGACATTGTTAAAAGCTCCTCCACTTCTTATTTTAGATGAAGCAACCTCAGCTCTTGATACGGCGACGGAACAGGAAATTCAACAAGCATTGGATATTGTTAGCCGTGGGCGTACAACATTGATCATTGCGCACCGTCTTTCTACTATTATAAATGCTGATGAAATTTTGGTTCTCAAAAATGGTCGTATTATTGAAAATGGGACACATGCAGAGCTTCTACGTAAAAAAGGTCTATATGCTTCCATGTGGAATAAACAGCTTGAAGCATCGCAAGCGGAAGAAAAATTACGTAAAATGCGTGAAGAAGATGAAATGGGTGTTGTTAATCGTAAAAAATAAGCTGCGCAAAATGTGATTTATGTCTTTATATGAAGTGATTGGTTCAGTACAGAAAGGAATAGTGAGGAACAAAAGCGTTTATGGCTTATTTAGGTTATACTATGAATAGGAAATTATATGAGTATTCTACAATCTATCCATAATGGTTTTACACCAATTCATAAAGAAGGTTACCCTTTTATTGTAGCGTTTTTTATTATTTCGCTCATTCTTGGTTGGATATGGAGTCCGTTGTTTTGGTGTGGTCTTGTTCTCACTGTGTGGTGTATATATTTTTTCCGTAATCCAGATCGTGTGATTCCTTTGAACTCCGATTGGATTATATCTCCTGCGGATGGGCGTATCTCATTTGTTGAGCCATGTGTTCCACCAGAAGAATTGGGATTAGGTCAAGAAGAGATGATCCGTATTTCTGTGTTTATGGATATTTTTTCATGCCATATTAATCGTATTCCCATAAGTGGTACAATAGAATCTATCGTTTATCGTCCAGGTCGATTTGTAAATGCTGAGCTTGATAAGGCTAGTCAATTTAATGAGCGCAATGGGATGGTGATTGACAGTAAACATGGTAAAATTGGTATGGTACAGATAGCTGGAATGCTTGCTCGCCGTATTGTTTGTTGGGCGAAAGAAAATGATTCTGTTACGGTTGGAGAAAGATTTGGATTGATTCGTTTTGGTTCTCGCCTTGATATTTATATACCAAATGCAGTGAAATTACGTGTTGCTGTTGGCCAGATAGCAATTGCTGGAGAAACAGTATTAGGTTCTTTTGATGAGAAGAGTGCTACCACTGATTTTAGATTTGATTAGGATGAATAATGAAAAACTTTTCGCTATTTTCTTCATTTAATCCTGAAGGACAACATGATGACGTTGCAAATCGGTGGCGTTCACCTACACCGATGCGGTATATTGTTCCCAATATCATCACTATTTTAGCAATTTGCGCAGGAATGAGTAGTATTCGTTTAGCTTTTGAGCATCGCTATGAGGGGGCTATTTTAATGGTGCTTTTAGCCGCAGTTTTAGATGGTGCGGATGGCCGTATTGCTCGTTTGATGGATGGGAGTTCATCTTTTGGAGCACAGATGGATTCTCTTGCTGATGTGGTTAATTTTGGTGTTGCACCTGCACTTATTGTTTATTCCTTTGTTTTGACTCAAGCACACCAAGTTGGTTGGGTAGCGGCACTTGTCTATTGTGTTGCTTGTTGTTTGCGATTAGCACGCTTTAATGTGATGTTGGATAATGCTGATACACCAAAATGGAAGGAAAGTTATTTTGTTGGTGTTCCTGCGCCAGCGGGAGCATTATTACTTTTATTACCTATGTATTTAGGAGCTCTTGGTTTGATGCCAAGTTGGAGTTGGGCATTATTTTTTAGCCTTTATACTGTGATTATTGCTTTTCTTTTGGTGAGCCGTTTACCAGTATGGAATGCAAAAACAATAGATCAAAATCTGAGGCGTGATATCGTTGTACCGTGTATGTTGGGAGTGGTTATTTATGTAGGTTTTCTTGCAACTTACACATGGTACACTTTATTGATCACAGCCATTGGCTATATGATCTTTCTTCCTTGTAGTTTTGTGGCTTATAATAAACGGGTTGTTTTGGAAGGAAAAAACAACAATGTTAAAACTATCCAAGAGTTATAATGTTTTTTTAAGAATAGAAGAAGTAGAGAGAAATTTAATTTAGATTGGACATTTTTCTTCTATGTCTGTGATGGTAGCGTGTTTCTCACGTAAAATAGAAGGCTATTGCGTTGCATATTTCACAGGCTTGTTTTAAAGAGACACTCTCAAGGCACCAAAACCCATCTCACGACAGCGGCCCGTGAATGGTGTAACAATAAAGCCATTGAGCACCCCTATCTTTGCGCTTATGCCGCACCATTATTATATTTGCAAGTTCCCAATATTGGGACAGCCCTTGGCACCTAAGACGGTTCATTAAGAGCCATTTTAGTCCTTTCTTGTACGGTTTTTATCCACACGCTAGCCTCTCTTTTGATGTGCCAGCAAATGATTTTGATTGATTCAACATGGGAGAGATGTGAAATGAGAGGATTCTACATTATTCGGGTCTCTCATTCAATATACAAAACAGTAAATTATCATTATAAATCAATATGTTGTTGGAAAATAATCGCCATCGCGTTGTTTCATTCATGAATTTATTTTAAAAAGACTTTTCTTGTTACGGCTCATGTTATTTTGCAATGATGATTGTAAAGGATCTAATGCCAATATCTATTTTGCGCATTATCTTTACGCTTATAAAGGTACAAGCTGGCATCGTCATTCTATTCATCAGTTTTAAATGTCACAATTTATTTTGTTTTTAAACGGTTTATGAAAGTTATGCTATTTTTCTCTTTTTGAAATAATTTCTGTTCGCACATAGCTTCCTTTTATGGCTAAAAAGAGATTTTTTATGTTATAACTTAAGAAAGCCTAAAATGAGAAAGTTTTAACTGTATTTGAAACTTTTATTGAATCTAAAAAATAAATTACTTTTATAAATCAGTGTATTAGGTTAATCAGGCGCATGATAATCCATAAAACGATTTTTACGAACATTAAAGAGTTTGCCTGTTTCTTTTAAATTAGGTGAGGATAAATGTGCTATTTTTGCAGCGACTTCTTGTGGTGAAGGGAGGGTTTGAGGATCTTCACCAGGCATAGCTTGTGCACGCATGGCAGTGCGTGTTGCACCAGGGTCAACACAATTAATCTTGATAGGGGTTTGTTTGAGTTCTTCTGCCCAGCAACGTGCAAGAACTTCTAAAGCTGCTTTAGAGGCTGCATAGGGTCCCCAGAAAGCGCGTGCAACATGAGCAACGCTTGAGGATAACAAAATTGCTCGTCCAGCATCGGATTGACGCAATAAGGGTTCAACAGCTTTCATTAAACGCCATTGGCTGATGAGGTTTATCTGAAAAACATCTTCAAAGACCGTATTGTCGGTATGAGCTATTGGTGAGAGTGTTCCAAGAATTGCTGCATTTGCAACCATAATGTCGAGCTTCTGCCAGCGTTTAGCAATTGAAACACTAAGAGTATCGATGTTTTCCATATGATGTAAGTTGAGCGGAACAAGTGTTGCGCGAGCCCCTTTTTTTTGGATTTGATTGTCAAGTTCAGTAAGTCCACGAATCGTTCGTGCAAGGGCGATAATGTGAGCACCACGTTCTGCGAGTTCTAAAGCTAAATGGTAGCCAATACCCTTCGAAGCACCAGTAATAAGTGCAACGCGACCAACAAGACTAAAATCAAATTTTGTCATTATTAATTTCTTGTTTTAAGGACCGATGCTTGATGAATTTGAGGGATATTTTCTTGATCAACTAAATGTGTCGGATAATGTCCGGTGAAATAATGGTCAGTAAATTGTGGATCAGCGTTATTACGTTTTTCTCCTGATACAGCAAGATACAGTCCATCTGTTGAAAGAAATTCTAATGAGTCAGCTCCGACAAAATGACACATAGATTTTAAGTCAGGATATTTATTAGCTAATAAGCTTTCAATTTTAGGTGTATCAATACCATAAAAATCGGGATAGAAAATCATAGGGCTAGAAATACGCATATGAACTTCTTTTGCACCTGCATCGCGGAGCATTCGCACGATTTTGAGGGAGGTCGTTCCGCGTACAATGGAGTCATCAACCAGAATGACACGTTTGCCTTTGATGATAGAACGATTTGCAGAATGCTTTAATTTTACTCCAAAAGCACGAATTTGCTGTGTTGGTTCTATAAAAGTGCGACCAACATAGTGATTTCGAATAATACCAAGTTCAAAAGGAATTCCAATTTCCTGTGCATAACCAATTGCAGCAGGTGTTCCACCATCGGGAACGGGAACCACAACATCACCCTTACAAGGGGCTTCCCGTGCCAAATGAATTCCCATATTTTTACGTACCGTATAAACACTCCGCCCTCCAACAATCGAATCAGGGCGCGCAAAATAAACATATTCAAAAAGGCAAAGCTTTTCTGGTTTTTCATTCTCTGGTTTTATAACTTTTTTAGTAATTTCCCCATTTTTTTGGATTTCGCATATGATGATTTCTCCATTTTTGACATCGCGCACATATTTTGCTCCAATAATATCAAGAGCACATGTTTCAGAACAGAAAATTGGTTTACCATCAAGTTCACCCATCACGAGAGGTCGAATACCTGTTGGATCACGTGCCGCAATGAGCTTCGTACGTGTAAGCGCTAACATGGCATATCCTCCTTCCACTTGCCGAATAGCATCAGCAAAACGGTCAGAAGACGATTCATAGCGTGAACGAGCGATAAGATGAAGAAAAACTTCTGAATCTGACGTTGACTGACAGATGGCACCCGAGGCAATGAGCTCGCGGCGTAATGTAAGACCATTGGTAAGGTTGCCATTATGGGCAATAGCAATACCTCCAGCTTTTAATTCTGCAAAAAGAGGCTGAACATTGCGTAATGCTACTTCTCCAGTTGTTGAATAACGAGTATGTCCGATAGCTCGATCTCCCGGTAAACGAGCAAGGGTTGCGGGATTCGTATAGTGATCACCAACAAGGCCTAGATGCTTTTCTTGATGAAACATTTTATTATGATAAGAAACAATCCCAGCTGCTTCTTGTCCACGATGTTGAAGTGCATGAAGCCCCAGAGCTGTCAATGTTGCTGCATCTTCATGCCCAAGAATACCAAAAACTCCACATTCTTCATGAAGGGTATCGTCATCCAATAAAAAATCCTGACAGGAAATGTCGCTTTTTGTCATCATGTTCTTTCAATTTCTGATATCAGCAATAATAATATCATATTCATGTGTTATTTGAAACGTTGTATCCGTGATGAATCATTCTCTATTTTGCTGAATTACTTTTTTATGAGAGTGCTTATCTTGTGTATGAGCATCATCTTTTTTTAAAAAATTTTCAGCCTTTTCAAGAACAGTATCGAGATCTTTGGGAAGTTTTTCCCAGACTTTTTGTCCCAATGAATCTAAGATGGGTTTTGTTATTGCATTTTTTAACCAACTTGCTTGATTCTCAGGTTTCACAAGCGCATTAAGAAGCAACATGGCGATGACTACAATAAATAAACCACGAAGTGCTCCAAAAACGAAACCGATAATACGATCAAGGATACCAATGCGGCTATCAATAATAAAATCGGAGATTTTCATTGTAATAATTGAAGTAATAATGAGAACAATAATAAAAATTGAGACCAAAGTTGTGATCAATGCAATCATTTTATTAGAGAGATATTGTTCAAAAAAGGGCAAGACAGGCTTGAATAAAAACAATGTAGCAACAGCTGCGATTGCCCAAGAAACCAACGACAGCACCTCACGTGAAAATCCTCTGAGCATAGCAAGAAAAGCGGACAACAGGATGACTGCTACGACAATTCCATCAAGGACTGTTATGATCATTTGTTTGTTCCTTATACATAAAGTTGTATTGTTTTAATTTAGTATAAAAATGCGTTTTTTGTTATGCCATTTTTTATTCTTATAGCAAGGGTCTTTTGTTTTTTGTAAAGTTTTTCCTATATTATGATAGGTATCACTTGGAGCCGTTTTTACCTGCGGTAAGTGCTGCAACCAGCTCAGGAAGGTCAGAGAATGTTTTTTGTTGAAAATTGAGCAATTTCATTGTTTTTTTTGTTGTAGTGGGTTGAACAGCTCCTTGAAACCCCAGTTTTTTTGCTTCATTGATGCGCTGTGCTGAATGCGCAACAGCGCGAGTTGCTCCTGAAAGGCTGATTTCACCAAAATAGACATAATCCGTTGGAAGAGGAATGTTTGCAAGAGAAGATACCAAAGCTGCTGCAACGGCTAAATCAGCGGCTGGTTCTGATATGCGATATCCACCTGCAACATTAAGGTAGACATCGTGTTGTCCAAAGCGAATACCGCAATGCGCTTCCAAAACAGCAAGAATCATTGAAAGACGATTTCCATCCCATCCCACGACAGCGCGTCGTGGTGTACCAAGCGAAGAGGGAGCAACAAGCGCTTGAATTTCTACGAGTATTGGGCGTGTTCCTTCCAAGCCTGCAAAAACAGCAGATCCTGGTGCTTTTTCATTTCGTTCACCCAAAAATAGCTCCGATGGATTGGCAACTTCCCGTAATCCTTTATCAGACATTTCAAAAACACCAATTTCATCTGTTGGGCCGAAGCGGTTTTTAACAGTTCTAAGGATTCGATAATGATGTCCACCTTCACCTTCAAAATAGAGAACAGCATCAACCATATGTTCTACCACACGGGGGCCAGCGATTTGCCCATCTTTTGTTACATGGCCGACAAGAACAACAGCTGCTCCTGTTTTTTTTGCAAAGCGGATCATTGCTTGAGCACTGATGCGTACTTGTGTGACAGTACCAGGCGCTGAATCGGCTGCATCTGACCATAGAGTTTGAATAGAATCGATAATCACCATATCGAGATTTTTATGTTCGCTTAAGGTTGCAAGAATATCTTCAACATTCGTTTCAGCAGCGAGTTTAACCTCCGTATTGGCAGTTCCAAGTCTTTGGGCACGCAGACAAATTTGTGCAATAGCTTCTTCACCTGAAACATAGATGACATTATGCCCCTTTCGCGATAAAGCAGCAGCAGTTTGTGTCAGTAATGTTGATTTCCCAATACCTGGATCGCCACCAACAAGGAGCGCTGATCCACGAACAAAGCCTCCACCTGTCACACGATCAAGTTCAGTGATACCAGAATGGATACGTGGAGCATCTTTAAGATCTCCAGAAAGAGATGTAAGAGGAATGACACGCCCTTTACGGATATTTTGCACTGGACCAGAGCCGATGCCCCCATTTAGATTTTCTTCGATAAGGGAATTCCATTCACCACAAGAATTACATTTTCCAGCCCAACGTGAATGAACGGTTCCACAATTTTGGCAAATAAATTGAATACGGCTGCGTGCCATGATAATTTAACCAATTTGTTCTGGAAGATAATGACTATCTGCCAGATCACTAAAGCGTGTGAAATCAGACTGAAAAGCAAGAGGAACGGTTCCTGTGGGGCCATGGCGTTGTTTTGCGACAATAACGTGGGCTTTCCCCATAATTTTATCCATTTCATCTTGCCATTTTGTATGTTCAAGGGTGCCTAATTTGGGTTCTTCATTTTTGAAATAATATTCTTCACGATAAACAAAAAGCACGATGTCTGCATCTTGCTCAATCGAACCAGATTCACGTAAATCTGAAAGTTGTGGTCGTTTATCTGTTCTATTTTCAACTTGGCGCGAAAGTTGTGAAAGGGCAATAATAGGAATATTTAGTTCTTTTGCCAATGCTTTTAATCCTGTGGTAATTTCTGTAATTTCCTGAACACGATTTTCTGAAGAACGTTTTGAACCGCTTGTCATAAGTTGAATATAGTCAATAAATAAAACATCCAAACCATGTTGCCGTTTAAGACGCCGTGCACGGGCAGCCAATTGCGTAATTGATATACCACCAGTTTGATCAATATAAAGTGGTGCTTTTTGTAAACGATTCATAGCACGGATAATTTTAGAAAATTGCTCTTCAGAGATATTTCCACGACGGATATCAGAAGAAGAGACCTCTGTTTGTTCGGAAATAATGCGGGTTGCAAGTTGTTCTGATGACATTTCCAGTGAAAAGAATCCAACAATACCCCCCTCATTTTCTTGTGTTTTGTTATCACGATTGTAAGCATTGGCAATATTAAAGGCGATATTGGTAGCAAGTGATGTTTTCCCCATACCAGGACGTCCTGCGAGGATAATAAGGTCGGATGCTTGTAGCCCCCCCATTTTTTCATCAAGTGTTTTAATATGAGTAGCTATTCCTGATAAGTGTGAAGAACGTTTTTTGGCAGCACTTGCCATGTCGATAGCTTTTTTGACAGCTTCATTGAAGTTTTCAAATCCCCCTCCATATTTTCCCTTTTCTGCCAATTGAAACAATTGCTGTTCAATAGTTTCAATTTGTTGGGATGGTGTAAATTCTACAGGAGCATCAAAGGCTGTATTAACAACTTGAGTTCCAAGATTAATCAAGGAGCGTCGGATAAAAAGATCATAGATGACACGTCCATAGTCTTCGGTATTAATAATTGTTATTGCTTCTTTTGCTAAACGAACAACATAATTATATACGGTGATATCGCCAATTTTTTCGTCAGCTGGAATAAAGGGCTTGATGGTAATTGGATCAGCAATTTTTCCTTTTTCGATATGATGGGATAAAACATCATAAATTTTTTGATGCAATGGTTCAAAAAAATGTTCAGGTTTTAGAAAATCTGAAACGCGATCATGCGCATCATTATTGATGAGAAGTGCACCAAGCAGTGCTTGTTCAGCTTCAATATTATGCGGGAGTTGTTGAAAAGAAGAGGCCTCTTCTTTTTGCGCAGAACTGAAGTTGACAATGCTTGTTTTTTCCATAACAGTTTTTTCCACTAAAAGTTCACCTTTAGCTATTTTAGGCAATTAATTAAGTGTTGTATATTAAAAGGATAGAAAACTAAATCTTCCTTTTTAGCCTCTCTGCAATTGCTGATTCACCATTTGTATATTACCGATAACATCTTATTCCTTTATATTTTATTTTTATAATGTGGAAATTTTAAAGAATGTATAAATTTTCCAAATTGCACTTTATGATATAAAAAGGAAGTACAATACAATCTTTGGGTATTATGATATTATGTAATTTCAATACCAGTATGAGTAAAATAACTTCTTTATGGTCAGAATTATTTTAGATTATAGAGGAATATAATTCATTTACCGCTTCATTTTATGCAAATATCACTCTTTCAAGAAATAGAAACTTACACAATTTTTTGTTCTATTTTCACAAAACGACGGATAAGAATATTTTCTCGCAGCCTTTATAGTTTTTAGTATATTTTTATACCATATGCTAGACACTGCTTTTTTTATAAGAATACAGTTTTTTGATGATAAAATAATAAAAGCACTCAATTTTTTTGTAAGTGCTTTTATAACGGATTAATCTCTTAGACAATGCAAAATGCAATATAGGTAAAAGGATAATTAAGCTTCTTCATTAAGACTGTTTATCTCATTCTCATTATTTTCTTCTGCTAATAATTCTTCCTGTTTTTCTTCTACCAACTCTTCTTGAATGTCATATATTGCTTCAGCAGAGGTTAAATTTTCACCTTCTGCTTGGCGTTGAGCTTCACTAGCTGAGCGTGCAACATTAATAATCACAGAAATCTGAACTTCAGGGTGCAAGCTAAGAGTGATGGTATGAAGGCCGATAGTCTTTATTGGATGGTGAAGTTCAACTTGATTTCTACTAATAGAAAAACCGTCATTTGTTATAATTTCAGCAATATCACGTGTTGATACAGAACCGTAAAGTTGTCCCGTTTCACCAGCTGAACGGACAGCAATAAATGATTTACCATCAAGTTTTTCAGCAACTTTCTGTGCTTCGCTTTTACGTTCAAGATTACGTGCTTCAAGTTGTGCACGTTGTATTTCAAAATGTTTTTTATTAGCTTCATTTGCACGTAAAGCTTTACCTTGAGGCAAGAGAAAATTACGTGCATAACCATCTTTAACTGAGACAATATCACCCATCTGACCAAGGCGAGGAATGCGCTCAAGTAGAATAATATCCATAGTTTTTCCTTTCGAACAAATAAATTTAATGAAGTTTCTTGCCTGATTGAAAGTTGTATTGAATAGCTGCCCAAATACCCATTAACAGCATCATGAAAGAAATTGGTGGAGCAAAAACGACGGTTAAAATAGCAATATAAACAAGAGAGAGTATAATAAATCGTCCGTTAATTCCTTTCGTAATATTATGGAGATACGCTAGACCACTGATTGATATAATGACAGTGTATGCAGTGCTAAAAACACGTGTGCTCAAATTAACAGGAGCGCTCAATTCAATCATTGATGCTACGCAAACAACAATGAAAATAAAAATTCCAGAGATTGGCAGGCGGAGAGTTTGACTCCAATCATCACGAGGCCTTTTGAGCCATTTCATATGTTGTGCTGTTATTATCGAAAAATAAAGATTTCCAATGAGAAAAATCAAACTATAAATCGTCAAAGCAATAGCAGTCAAAGTTGCTGCATGTGTCATTAACAACTCACTAAGAGCCTGTATATCAGTTTCCCTCATTGATCGAGATTGTTGCATAGCTTGTGCTATGTTTGCAGTGATTTTTTTTGCAATAAGGGGTGTGGAAGGACGGGTTTGGACATAAAGCCCGATGAAGGTTGCTATAAGAGCGATGAAGTTGGTTAAATGAAAAATGACCGATGATAACGGATACCATATCAGGGCGTTTTCCTTTTGTGTTGGTCGTGCAAGTCCAAGGAGCCAAGAAGCATAGACAGCCGGAAGGAAAAATAACAGCATAAAGCCAAAAGCAATATAGATATTAGTGGTGATGATAAGAACAACAGTAGCAATGATGAGTGCAACAATGCTGGCGAATGTTCCTTGAGCGAATGCAACAATGAAAATTGGCAATGAAAGAAAGCAACCAAGAATAAGAGGAAAATAGGGAACAATATTCGCGACACTGATAATTGCCATTCCTATCACAACAGCAAACAACCCCGCTAAAATACCGGTCATTATCTTATAAACATGAAAATTTTTCATTTGTTGCTGTCCTGCTGTTGGCAGTTAGAGGCATTCCAACGCCTCAACTTTTTGTGCTCTATAGATTTTAATATAGTCTATAATCAGGCTATACTAAATCACACAAGGCAACTGGGGAGTGTCCCCAGTTTATAGAGTTTATCTTATAATGTATGGAAGCAAGCCTAGAAAACGAGCACGTTTAATGGCATTTGCCAACTCACGCTGTTTTTTCTGACTAACAGCTGTGATTCTTGATGGAACAATTTTCCCACGCTCTGAAATGTAACGTTGCAACAATTTGACATCTTTATAATCAATTTTAGGAGCATTCGCACCTGAAAACGGACATGTCTTACGACGACGATGAAAGGGACGACGCGCTGCAGTTTGATTCATATCAGTCATCATTCTATTCCTTCTATGGCATCTTCACGTTGACGACGCGAGGAGCGAAAGCGTTCTTCATCTTGCCCCATGTGATTATTACGATCAAGGCGTGAGAGCGCAATAGATTTCTCTTTTTCGTGTTTTTCGACGCGAATGGTCATGTAACGCAAAATATCTTCATTGATACGCATTTGACGTTCAACCTCAGCAATCGCTGCAGCTGGAGCATCAATATTAATCAGCACATAATAAGCCTTACGATTTTTGCGAATACGATAAGCAAGGGGACGAAGCCCCCAATTTTCTACACGCCCAACTTTCCCCCCGTGCGCTTCGATGACACCTTTGTAGACATTCAAAAGTTCATCAATTTGCTGTGGAGCAATATCTTGTCGGGCAAGGAACATATGTTCATAAAGAGCCATTATTTTGCCTTTCTTCAATTAAACTTTACCGGTTTTAGCGCAAAGCCTCTGCGACTTGTCTTTTTTGGAGACCCAAAGAAGAAAGGACGCGTTTACAATTCGAGACATTCGAGAGCGGAGACACGGGAGGTCGAAAACTTTGCACTTTCTACTGGTTACTTTCCAGTCCTCCGTTCAATCCCCAGCTAAAATGCCGGTAACAAACGTTTGACATTTACAACTTATCTTTAAAAATAGCAAGTTCCTGTGCATAAAAAAATTGATTTATTAAATCTTGATATATTGTTTATCTTTACTAAAGAGACGATGGCGTAAAGTTGTAGTATAAATATGAAGGAAAGAAGAATGGATTTTTTAAACCGGATTGACATTGCACTTTTAGGAATACTTACAGGCAATCATCAATCTTGGTCATTTGTGGTATTGTTTAGTATTTTTTGTGCAAAGTTTTTAATTTATATTATCCCACTACATCTTTGTGTATTGTGGTTTTGCGGTGAACAGATGGAACGGCGTGTAGCGTTAAGCATTTGCGTGAGCATTTGTGTAGCCCTTTTAATAGGTTATCTCATTTCACTCACTTATTTTCACCCACGCCCGTTTGTTGTCGGTTTGACAAATCCACTCATTCAACATCGTCCAACAGCTTCTTTTCCGAGTAATCATGCTTTGACTATTGCATCTTATACAGCGAATCTATACTTTTACCGATACAAAGTGGCTTCTAAGCTTGCAGGAATGTTTTTGTGTTTAATCTGTTGGGGGCGTATCTTTGTTGGTGTACATTATCCTTTTGATGTTGTCGCTGGGATCATTTTAGGAAGTTTCATAAGTTGGGGTGTTATTCAGTTTATGGTACCGTATTTCCCTAAGTTTTTATACAAAATTCCACCATTAAAATATAATTTTAAGAAAACTATCCATTTCAAATAAAGCACTTTATCTTGATTTGTGCTGATGAATAAGATCAAAAGAAAATAATTGAATTGCACAATTTGAGGAGTCGATAAATGGCTACAGCTTTTATTTTTCCAGGGCAGGGGAGTCAGCTTGTTGGTATGGGCAAAGTGCTTACAGAGCAATTTGTTGCAGCACGGATGGTTTTTGAAGAAGTCGATGAGGCTCTAGGTGAGAAATTATCAGATATCATTTTTGAAGGGCCAGCAGATGTTTTGACGTTAACAGCAAATGCACAACCAGCCTTAATGGCTGTATCCATGGCTGTTATTCGTGTGATGGAACAATTGGGGCTGAATATAAAAGAAAAGGTGAAGTTTGTTGCAGGCCATTCTTTGGGAGAATATTCGGCTCTTTGTGCTGCTGGTACATTTAGTCTTACGGATACGGCAAAGCTCTTGCGCATTCGTGGAAATGTCATGCAAGCTGCTGTCGCTGTTGGTGAAGGTTCTATGGCAGCACTTATTGGTTTGAGTGAAGAAGATGTAGAAGAAATTTGTGAAACGGTTTCTAAGCAAGGATTATGCCAGATTGCTAATGATAATGGGGGAGGGCAAATTGTTATTTCAGGTGAAGCAAAAGCGGTTGAAACAGCGGTAGAGGTTGCATCAAAAAAAGGTGCTAAACGTGCACTTCTTCTTCCAGTTTCTGCTCCTTTTCATTCGCTTTTAATGCAGCCTGCTGCTGATGCCATGAAGAAAGCACTTTTAACTGTTAATAAAATGGTTCCCCTTGTTCCTTTGGTTGCTAATGTTTCTGTTGCACCAGAAACCGATCCAGAACGTATTATTGCGCTTCTTGTCCAACAAGTGACAGGGAGAGTACGCTGGCGTGAAACAATAGAATGGATGGGAAGTAATGGGATTGACACGCTGTTTGAAGTTGGTTCTGGAAAAGTATTAACCGGTTTAGCACGTCGTATTAACAAGGATATAAAGGGATTAACAGTTGGAACAGTTGAGGAAATAGAAGCAGCACTACAGGTGCTTGGTGTTTAATCTATTAAGGAGTCTAAAAAATGTTTAAATTAACAGGTCGTAAAGCTCTTGTGACGGGGGCGTCAGGAGGGATAGGTGAAGCAATTGCACGTTGTTTTCATGCGCAAGGAGCAATTGTTGGGCTTCATGGAACGCGTGAAGACAAGTTAAAAGAAGTGGCAGCAGATTTAGGACAAGATGTTTTTGTATTTCCCGCTAATCTTTCTGAGCGTAAATCCATTAAGCAACTGGCTGAAACAGCAGAAAGAGAGATGGGTGGAGTTGATATTTTGGTTAACAATGCGGGCATCACCCGAGATGGTCTTTTTGTACGTATGCACGATCAAGACTGGGATGATGTCTTAGCAGTCAATCTCACAGCTGCTTTTACTTTAACACGTGAGTTAACACATTCTATGATGCGGCGTCGCTATGGAAGGATTATTAACATAACATCAATAGTTGGTGTTGTGGGAAATCCTGGACAAACCAACTATTGTGCTGCAAAAGCTGGTTTGATAGGCTTTTCTAAAGCATTAGCGCAAGAAATTGCTTCACGAAACATCACGGTTAATTGTATTGCTCCAGGATTTATTAAGTCTGCCATGACCGACAAGCTTAATGAGAAGCAAAAAGAAACCGTTATGGCGGCGATTCCAATGAAACGTATGGGGGGTGGAGAAGAAATCGCTTTTGCTGCAGTTTATTTAGCGAGTGATGAAGCAGCATATGTGACAGGTCAAACATTACACGTCAACGGCGGGATGGCAATGATTTGAGTATTTGCTTTATTCCACATTGATTTATAATCTGTATTATTTTAAGTAGTAATAAATGAAATGGGAAGATTGCCCATTTCTCTAAATATCGTAGGTTGATCAATTTATGTCGGAATGTCAGGTTGTTTCATTTTGTAGGGGATATCCACAGGGTGTTTTAAATCTCTGCTAGAATCTTTAAGAGTAATGCATCTATTGCTTGATTAGATGATCCGATATAGCTAACCAATTATAGGAAAAATAAATTCGAGGATTTCAACATGAGTGATACAGTAGAGCGCGTTAAGAAAATTATCGTAGAGCATCTTGGAGTTAATGCAGATAAGGTAGTAGAAAATGCAAGCTTTATCGATGATCTAGGAGCAGATAGCCTTGATACGGTTGAGCTCGTTATGGCTTTTGAAGAAGAATTTGGTGTAGAAATCCCAGATGAAGCTGCTGAAACAATTTTCACGGTGGGTGATGCAGTAAAGTTTATTGATAAAGCGTCTGCGTGATAACAGAAAGGCAAAAGCGTAAAATACTTTTGCTTTTATTTTTTAGCTATTTTGAAAATAGAGCTTTGAGAGGTGATCTCAATTCAAGGTTAAAAGTTATGAGACGTGTTGTTATTACTGGTTTAGGGCTAGTATCTCCATTAGCTGGTGATGTCGAATATAGCTGGAAACGCCTTCTTGAAGGAAAAAGTGGTGTTCGGCGTATTACGGAGTTTGATGTATCCGATTTACCATGTCAGATTGCTGCTCGTATTCCTTTAGGTGATGGAACAGATGGTACATATAATGCTGATTTATATATGGATCCCAAGGAACAGCGTAAAGTTGATGCATTTATTGTTTATGCAATGGCTGCTGCTGGTCAAGCACTTTCAGATGCTGAGTGGTTTCCCAAAAGTGATGAGGATCAGATTAGCACAGGTGTATTAATTGGTTCGGGGATTGGCGGCATTGAAGGGATTGTTGAGGCTGGTTATACACTTCGTGATAAAGGTCCTCGACGCGTTTCTCCTTTTTTTATTCCAGGACGTTTGATTAATCTTGCTTCTGGCTATGTGTCGATTAAGTATGGTTTACGCGGTCCTAATCATTCGGTTGTAACGGCTTGTTCGACAGGTGCGCATGCCATTGGTGATGCTGCACGTCTGATTGCGTTTGGTGATGCAGACGTCATGGTTGCAGGAGGCACTGAATCTCCGATCAATCGGATATCTCTCGCTGGTTTTTCTGCTTGTAGAGCTCTTTCCACTTGTCGTAATGACGATCCTGAGCGCGCATCACGTCCTTATGATGCTGATCGCGATGGTTTTGTGATGGGTGAGGGAGCAGCAGTTGTCGCTTTAGAAGAACTTGAACATGCGAAAAAGCGTGGCGCTCGTATTTATGCCGAGGTTATCGGCTATGGTTTATCTGGCGATGCCTATCATATCACTGCTCCTTCAGAAAGTGGTGAGGGGGCACAGCGTAGTATGATAGCTGCTCTAAAGCGTGCACAGGTAAATGTGAGCGAACTTGATTACATTAATGCTCATGGAACTTCAACGATGGCAGATACCATAGAGTTGGCCGCTGTTGAACGTGTTTTGGGGCATTATGCGCCACAAGTATCCATGTCATCAACAAAATCATCTGTGGGGCATTTACTTGGTGCTGCTGGTGCTGCTGAGGCTATTTTTTGTGTTTTAGCTATACGTGATAATATAGCTCCAGCAACCCTTAATCTTGATAATCCATCAATTGAAACGAAAATTGATCTTGTTCCACATAAACCGCGTGAACGAAAGATTAATACGATTCTTTCTAATTCTTTTGGCTTTGGTGGAACAAATGCCTCTTTAGTGATGCGGCGCTTTGGGGAAGAATAAGTTACATTTTTTCTATTTATGAGTTTTCTACTTTATTGTAAAATTATAAAAGTTTAAGTGAAAAATTATAGCTGTAATACTTAAAACTTGTTGAGGGTAAAAATTGTGTCCGATGTGAAAAACAACAAACCACTACAGGACATAAATGATTCCTTTTCAAATCATAGAATAGATAATAATGACATGTTAGCACATAAAAAACAAAAGAAGTCATTTGTCGTACGTAATCCATTGGTTATTCTCGGTCATTTTTTTATGATGTTTATTGTGGTTATTATTTTAGCCATAAGTATTCCCCTTTATATTGGAAAAAATATTTTTGAAGGAAAGGGAATATCGAAGGAAGAGCAAGTTGTTCTTATTTCTCCTGGAACAGGGATTCGTGAGATTTCTTCACTCCTTGAAAAACAAGGTCTCATTCGATCAGCTGATGTTTTTGTTTACGGGGTTGGTTATCATCAAAAAACAACACATCTTAAGGCTGGTGAATATTTAATTCCAGCTCATGCTTCAATGCAGGATATTATGGATATTCTTGTGAAGGGCAAATCTATTGAATATACCTTTACGGTACCAGAAGGTTTGACGGTTCAACAAGTTTTTGATCGATTAGAAGCTAATGAAGTTTTAATTGGTGATCTTCCAAAAGCTTTACCTCCAGAAGGCAGTTTGATGACGGATACTGTTCGTTTTATTCGGGGAACAACGCGTAAAGAAATTATAAACAGATTGCGCGAAGGACAGACAAAATTAATTCATGCTATATGGGCTACGCGCTCACCCGATTTACCCATAAAATCTATCGATGAATTTGTTATATTGGCATCAATTGTTGAAAAAGAGACAGGAATTGCAGCAGAAAGACCTAAGATTGCTGCGGTATTTTATAATCGTCTTGCAAAACATATGCGTCTTCAATCTGATCCAACAGTAATTTATGGTCTCTTTGGTGGGAAAGGCATGCCATCAGGTCGTGCAATTTACCGTTCAGATCTTGAGAAAGAGACACCATATAATACGTATAAAACTGATGGTTTGCCGCCAACAGCTATTGCCAATCCAGGTCGAGATTCTTTAAAAGCCGTGGCACATCCACCAAGCAGTGATGCACTCTATTTTGTTGCTGATGGTTCAGGAGGACATGTTTTTTCTAGAACTTTAGAGGAGCATAATATGAATGTTCGCAAGTGGCGTGCATTGAAGACAACACATTGATTTGAAAAAACTCTATAGAAAACCTATTATTGAAGTTTTGAAGAAAAGTAGAACAGTATGATGACAGACTTTGGGGATGGATCGCGTGCTAAAAAAAGCAACCAGCGTCGTGGTTTATTATTGATTCTCTCTTCACCCTCAGGAGCAGGTAAATCAACTCTCTCTCGGTTACTTTTAAAAGATAGACAATTAGAGCTCTCCGTAAGTATGACAACACGGAAAAGACGTCCTAGTGAAGTGGATGGTCTTCATTATCATTTTATTTCAAAGAAAGAGTTTGAACGCAAGCGCGATGGTGATGAATTTATTGAATGGGCAGAAGTCCATGGAAATTATTATGGAACTTTACGTGAAAGCGTTGAAAATGTTTTGAGTGCTGGCAGAGACATGTTATTTGATATCGATTATCAAGGCACAGAACAGCTTCAAAAAAAGTTACCAGATGATACTGTATCTGTTTTTATTCTTCCACCATCTATGAAAGAGCTTATTTCACGTTTACATCGTCGAGCAGAAGATAGCCAAGATATTATCAATTTACGCTTGAAAAATGCACGAACGGAAATGCAACATTGGCGTTCTTACGATTATGTTGTCATTAATGAGGATTTAAATCAGTCTTTATCACTTATTAAAGTGATTTATTTCGCTGAAACAGCAAAACGCGAGCGCTGTTCTTTTCTTGAGTCTTTTGTTAATGGGCTTATTACTGAAAAGATTGACGAATGCCCTGATCATTTTAAAAAGAAGTAAGAAGCAAAAAGGTATGTTTTTTAGGTCACCAAATGCGCTAAAGTTACAAATTCAGCAATTGAAAGCGTTTCAGCACGGCGTGTCCCGTCGATACCAGCTTTTTCTAAAAGCTTTTCACCTCCAAGAGTTTTAAAATTTTGACGAAGCATTTTTCGTCTTTGTCCAAAAGCAATTTTTGTAACAAAACTTAATTTTTGGGCAGAGCAGTTGAGGGGGTGTGCGCGCGGAATAATATGAACAACGGAAGAAGTTACTTTGGGAGCTGGTGTAAAGGCTTGAGGAGGAACATCAAAAGCAATTTTAGCAGTGGTCCGCCAACCAGTTAAGACACTAAGACGTCCATAGTGGTCGGATTGAGGCTGAGCAGTAATGCGTTTTGCCACTTCACGCTGAAACATCAATGTCATTGATTCATAAAAAGGAGGCCATGGTTCAGTCAATAGCCAATTTAATAAAAGTTGTGTTCCAATATTATAAGGAAGATTTGCAATAATGCGTGGTTTTTCTAGAGATGTTTTAAAAAGTATTGAGAAATTTTGCTTCAATGCATCATTACAAAGAACCTTTAGTTTTTGTGGATAGTGCTTTTCTATCTCTAAAAGAGCCGGTATACAACGCTCATCACGCTCTATCGCTGTTACTATGGCTCCCTGTGCAAGCAAGGCACGTGTCAAACCTCCAGGACCAGGTCCCACTTCAATAACAGGTTTTCCTTCTAAATTACCTGCTTGATGAGCAATTTTGGATGTTAAATTAAGATCAAAAAGAAAGTTTTGTCCCAAGGACTTAAGAGCTTGTAATCCATAGATTTCAATGACTTTACGCAGAGGAGGTAAATGATCTATTGGCATGCTATCAAACTATTTTCTGCAAGTTGATTTGCAAGTTTAAGGGCAGCAATAAAACTTGTCGGAGAAGCTATTCCTTGATCAGCAATATCAAAAGCAGTTCCGTGATCTGGAGAAGTACGAATAAAAGGTAGTCCTAACGTGACATTAACAGTGGTATCAAAGTCTAATGTCTTAACAGGAATAAGGGCTTGGTCATGATACATGCAAAGGGCAACATCATATGTTTTTCTTGCACATTCATGGAACATTGTATCGGCAGGCAATGGACCTACAATATTGAGTCCTTTCTTTTTAAGAGTTTCAATAGCTGGAGTAATAATTTCAAGATCTTCTTTTCCCATAGCCCCTCCTTCTCCGGCATGAGGATTAAGTCCAGCAACAGCGAAACGAGGAGAAGTGATTTTAAATTTCTTTTTTAAGTCATATTCTGTAATGAGTGCGGTTTGAACGATCAAATGATCAGTAAGTTGTGAAGAAACTTCTTTGAATGGGACATGAACAGTAATAGGTACGGTTTTTAATCGGGGTCCTGCTAACATCATAACCGGATGATAACATTTATTGGAGGCTTGATGAGCCAAATCGGCTAAAAACTCTGTATGACCAGGAAATTCAAATCCGGCATCGTAAAGATTTTTTTTAGCAATAGGACAAGTAACCAGTGCAGAAGCATACCCACTTTGAATCAATTGAACACTGCGTTTAATAGCCTCAATCACTCCAGCAGCATTTTTAGGAGAGGGGAAACCTCGTTGATCACTTTGTCGATTTTCCAATGGTATTACAGGAAGAGCAGCGTAAAAGTTTTTTCCAGGATTATCTGTTACAACAGTTTCTATCACAACATCCATCTGTAAAAAACGGGCACGCGAACGGATAATATCTGGATCAGCAAGCAAAACAAAAGGAGGAATTTGACGTGTAAAACGCAAATTCCACGCTTTTAGTGCTATTTCAGGACCAATTCCGGCAGGATCACCACCGCTAACAACAAGGACAGCCATTATGAGTTTTGAATACGCGCTACCTGACGCAATTCTTCTAAATATTTTTCGCTTAACTTTTCAAGTTGCTGTGGGCTTTTTTTCTTATTATCTTGAATGGAAAATATCAGCCGTGCTACGTAATCGTCAGAGACTCTTTTTATTTTACAGACAGCCAGTGCTTCAATTCCATCAGATGTTTCTTGAAATTTTGTCATTTTTCCAGCAGGTGTTGCAAGGATAGCCTGTTCCCACGCACTTGGAAGCTGGGGTTCGAGAAATTTTCCCAAGTGGCGGATAGTGACATCTAAAATGCCTCTTGCTTGATTTTGAGAATTTGCGCATCCACGGAAATGTGCGCGAAAATTATTGGCTTCTCTTTGGCGTCTTTCAAAAATTTCTGAACGGCGGTGTGCAGGAATGACAAAAATAATTCGTTGTAGTGTATATTCATTGGTTGAAGGTTTTACACCACCATTTTTCAATATTCTGCGTACGGCTTCCTGTTCGCTAATCATACCCGTTTCAGCTTGATAACGTGCATGAACAAGACGACCCCATCCTATTTGCCCACGGATATAATCTTTAAAGTGTTGTACTGTGATATCATTTTGAATCAAAATCTGATTGAGTTGATCAATAGCCATATTATTTTGCATTGCAAAATTTTCAAAAGCTTTATCCACCTCTTCATTGCTTACTTCAATATTCCGGCGCTTGATTTCGATGTTTTTGAGGGTCTCATTGATAAGCTCATTTTTAGCTTGCCCAGCAAGATTGCCTTGCTTTTGTTGCAATCTAAGAAAAGCAATACGTCTTTGAATATCGTAATTTGTGATAGGATTACCATTGACTGTAACGACAATGGCAGTCTGTGCGAAGACTGGTGAAATTAAAAATTCACTTATTATGAGGTTGCTGAAACTCAAAGGTGCAATACACAATAAAGCAAGAATGCGCTTTTTGAATTTATTCATGTAAGTAGGCTTTCGCATTATTTATTAATCCTTATCAATTACTTTAAATATACGTTTTTTTTCATAAAAACAATGATAAGTTAAATGATCTATACATTCTCTTTATAAATTTGAGTTTATCTTTTTTCCGATATCTGCAATTGTACGCAATGAAAGAGAGAAATTAAAGTTTTGCAAAGGTGTCTTCTTCCCTGGGGCAGTTATCTGCTGATAACCAAATGTAAGTCCAAAACATTCATCTGTATAGTTTAAGCTGATTCCTCGTTTTATGAATATTCCCGATACTAAATCATAACCGGCATTGCTGTTAATAGACCAATAGTTAGCCAGTTTAATGCCTGTTTGAAAAGAAATTTCTTGGCGTTCTTGTGGATATTCGTAATCGGGTTGATTTGCAATATAGGCATATTGTACAGCCGCCCAAAAATTCCGCCATTTCTGTGATGCTTCAATTTCACTACGGCGGATTTTTCCTGTTTTTTTATCAAAACGTCCACGCGTTTCTAAGGAAAAACCACTTTTATGATTTGCTCCAAACATTGCGACATAGTCTGAACGGGTTGCCTCTAAACTAGAATGAATTCCTACGTTAACAAAATCCTTTTCTGCAAAAGAATTTTTTCCTGCAAGATGAAAGGATTGTCCAACAAGACCATAAAGAGACCAATTATTGTTAAAATTGCCGGAGTATCTTAAACCTATATTGGCTCGTGTTCCTCCTTCTACACGGTCGTAACCAGAAAATTTATCACGTTGAAAGAGGGTCGTTGCATCAAATATAAAGCTTTGCGCATCTTCATTAGGGAGCTGTCCGATATATCGCTCATTATTGCGGATAAAAATTTGTGCAGTTGGCTCTATAATATGTGTGGAGTTTTCCAATGTAATGAGTAAGGGATAGCGTAATTCTAGACCAGCAGTTGCCATACCACGAAATGCTGAACGATGAAGAGTGGATGAGAAATCATTTGTTCTATAAGCAGTATCATTTTCGTGCGCATTTGTTGTAATGATATCAGCTCGTAAAGCAAGAAGAGGGGTTAAGATAAGCCCACTCTGCATGTTAAAGCGCCTCTTCCACTCTAGTTCGTTTGTTAAACGAAAACTATTTCCAGCGATACCAGAAAGTCTAGCAGCGTTGAGAGGTTTTCCGTTCCAGTCAGTAGCAGTAAAGTCAGTATGACGACGATAAATTGATTGCATGTTGCTGTGAAATGTGAGTTCCCCATTATAAATTGGTTCATCTGGTGTGAAGAAGTAATCAATACGGGGAAGAACCCACGCTTGCCGAGAATGACGTTCATGAGGATTATTCAATATCAAATCTTGAACTTTAAAATGGTAAAAACGCATATCAAAATAGTTTTTACCTGCAAGGCCATTCAAATAAAGCTGAGAAAGTTGTGTAGGATTGTTATAGTTTTCAAGTTTATAGGCACGACTAAAATGTCTATCAGACTGTGCAAGAATATCCCACCCATAGGTCCAGTGTGAATTAATACGAAAATCTCCCTTTGTGGCTAGCATATAACGATTTTTATGTTGTGCATCAATTGTATCACTGTCAAAATGATGGGGTTTCATTTGATATATATGCGCGAAGCGAATGTTATAACTGCCTGTTTTCAAACGTTGACGCCATTCACCTTCGGTTAAAAGCCCTTGTTGAGTATAGAGGGTAGAAGAGAGTGTCAAATCATAATGAGGTGCAAGATTCCAAAAGTAAGAATTTTTTATACCCATGCCGAGATAATCAGCATAGAAAAGATGAGGAACAAGGAAACCGCTAGCACGTTTCACTGTTGGATCATGAAGCTCAAAAGTTGGAAATTGTAGGATCGGTACACCAAAAACTTCAAAGTGGCTATTTTCAAATCGAATTTTTTTAGTAATGTTATTCCAGATGATCTTTCTTGCTTTAATTTTCCACAAGACTTCTTTATCTGGTTTATAAGAACAGGGTTCACAGGCTGTGTAAGAAGCGTTATCAAAGACTGTTATCTGATTGTTGCGGCGTGTAGCACTTGCCGCTGCAAAATGGACATTGTTGGCAGTATCAATACGCAAGGCATTTACGAAACCTTCGCCGAGATCTTTAGTCATATCAATTTGGTTGGAATAAATTTTGTTTCCATCTTTTTGAATAACTTCAACATTCCCTTGCGCTATGATTCGTCCTGTTTTTTGATTGTAAGTAACTTTTTTAGCGATAACTTTGTTGCCATCATATTCGATTTGGACATTGCCTTGTGCAGAAACAGTGTTTTCATCACGGTTGTAGATAAGTTCATCTGCAGAGAGCAAGAGAGGACTGATCGGATTTTGGATACGATTTTGAGTAAGAAGAGTCGGGCTTTTGGCGTTTACAGAATAGGATAAAGATATAGCTAAAACACAGCACATAACACTTTTAAAGATAAGTGCAGTTAATTTTGTCAGAATCATTCTTTTACTTATCAATGCTTTCACTTAGCCATCCTCTTTATGGAGTAAAAAGGAGATTCCCAAAAATAATGCAATAACAACTGGTGTCCAAGCTGCAATAATTGGTGGAATATATCCAGCGTTACCAAAAGCTTGAACGAGTACAGAAATAACATAAAGCACGAAACCGGCGAGTACGCCACCAAGAATCAACATTCCAGATTGTCCAAATCGCGTGAAGTTTAAAGATACAGTTGCTGCAATAAGAGTCATTGCCACAAGAAGAGCAGGTAATGCAATCAAAGATTGTAAATACATATCAAAATTATTGGCAGAATAGCCGAATGAACGTGCGATCATAATTTTTTTTGGCAATTGATAAAATGGGATAGTCGCTGGATTCACTAAACGTTCAGTTAAAAATTCAGGTTTTAGATTAGTTTTTATTTGAAATGTCGTAAATTTTTCAGGAGGATGTCCTATTTTATAGATTGTTCCGTTTGTTAAAAGCCAAGAATCGTTCATCAACGTTGCTTTTCTTGTGTTAATCCAATTTTTGACTGTTGCATCATCATTGTATTGCACAAAGGTTGCTTCAATGAGAGAAAGTCCTTGATCAGTAATAGATTTAGCACCAATGGTTGTTCTACCTGAAGTTGTTTGTTGTGTTAACCATGGGATACGGGTGTTTTGAAAAGAAGATGTTAAGACATTATTACTACGCCACTCAGTCATCATTTTTTCTGCTTGAGAAAATCCCCATGCGGCAAGAGGATTAATAAAAAGAATTGAAAATAATCCAAAAAGAAAAGCACCCAAGCAAGCAGGCATGAGAAATTGCCATGCAGAAACGCCAATTGAGCGTGTCACAACAAGTTCAAGTTTTCGATTAAGTGAAATCAGCATAACCATTGCAGAAAACAGTGCAATAAAGGGAATGAGTTGCTGCATGATAAAAGGAATGCGTAAAACAGAGATGAAAAAAGTATCTTTTGCCGTATAATGGGAAAGATGAGATAATCGACCAGAGTTTTCTGTAAAATCGATCAAAAGGGCAAGAATAAAAATACCCCCAAAAAAATAACAAGTTATTTTAAAATAACGTATAAAGAAATATCGTCCAAGCGTCCACCCAATCATGATACCTCATCCGAGGGATATTGAGACTTTTGATGCGCAAATTTTTTGACCAATTTTTGAAAAACAATTTGAATAATCTCATGAAGTTTTGTGGGAATAGCAATTGTATGATTTGTCAAAAGCATAAAAAAAACGAAAGCACTTATTCCTATGGGGGTAATATAAAGAAGAGGAATGTATGCAAGATCACTCTTTGCTTTTTCGGCAAAAAAATATCCTATCCAATATACGAGTAATGAGATGGTAATGGCAGAGAAGTTTGTAAAGTTACGAGCTTGTCGATATGAGCGTGTATCTCCTGCTGCTGCTAAGGCAATGAGTGCAAAAACAATTGGATAGAGCCATTCTGTAAGTCTGCGATGAAATTCAGCTTTATATTGGAGTGGTTTTCGTTGATAGTACGGATCTTTCGCATCAGGACTTAGTAAATAAGAAAGAGGACGATCTTTCGGGTAAAGTGTGGGTATTTTATCATTGGGAATGAATTCACTCAAGCTAAAGACATACGAGCTGAATTGAACAATTGAGACGCTATCATTTTGATGATTAATCCTTTCTATTTCGCCATTATGAAGGATGAGAAAATTGCCACTTTTATGACTCACAATTGATGCATCTGTTGCATAATAAAAAAGATCGGTTTTTGGATCACGCTGGTCGGCAATGAAAAGTCGTTCAAGCGTCCCATTTGGATTGCGTTCACCAATTTCGATGTAAAGATTATTGGCAAGTTTTTGGAAGCTACCTTCACTAATAAAAAGGTTAATAAGATCGACATGGGCACTCGCTAGCATTTGTCGCATATTAAGACGTGCTTGAGGAACAACAAAATTGGCTATAGAAAAGGAGACACATGATGCAACAATAGCGAGAAGAAGAATTGGTTTCCAAATAGTGCTTTTGGGAAAACCAGAAGCGCTAATGATAGCAAGCTCTGAATCTTGATTCATTGCTGAAAGAGTGGTCGTAATTGCAATCAGTAATGCAAATGGAATGACAAGAAAAATAACAGAAGGAACCAATGAAAATGAAAATTGCAGGACTGTTAGAAGTGTTTGCCTACTTGTTGTAAGAAAATTTATTCGTGCAAGAATTTGTACTGTCCAGCTAATGCTAATTGCTGCAATCATGACAGCACTAAACAAGATTAAAACACGTTTCAGGATGTAAAACTCAATAATACGCATAAATGGGATAATACCCTCAGTTTCAAATGAGAAAGAAGTATTCTACACTGCCTTGAATGAAAAATATAACCAAAATTTAAAATATTCTTATGTTTCTTGCACATTTTTACCAAATAGATAGAGCAAAATAGTAGGATAATTTCAACTCATTGTGTGATACATTATATTCTGTGTTAAAGGATAGGCGATAGGGAAGTGAGAGAACAAAGCTAAAATAAACCTTTTAGTGCCCTTAAGAACCGGCGATTTGTCTTTAACACATATGAAAAAACAAGTAATATATATAATCAAAAGAAGAGGAAATGTTATGTTTTTAGCCAGTTTCTTCAGTGCTGGAGATGATAGAGGATTCTCACCCCCAAAAATGTTAACTTTTTATAAAGAGTGATGAGGGCTAAGAGGGTGGATATTTTATTCTATCATTTGACGCAGTCAACGCTTGAGGATATTTTGCCAACACTTGTGGAGCGTGCACTGGCTCGTTTTAGTAAGGTCACAATACAATGTGTGAGTAAAGAGCAACGCGATGCTATGGATATGCGTTTATGGGTTTATGCTGATGAAGCATTTATTGGGCATGGCACTGAGTGTGATCAATACCAAAATTTACAACCTGTATTTCTTACCACAGGGCAAGAAAATCCGAATGATTCAAAGATACGCTTTCTCATAGAAGGAGCAAGTTGCTCAGATATTGATTCTTATCAACGGCTTGTAGTGATATTTGATGGAAACAATGATGAACAGTTGAATCTTGTTCGGGCACAGTGGAAAAAATATAAAATGGAAAACCATAATTTAACGTATTGGCAACAGAATGAAGATCGCGGTTGGGAAAAACAGATTTGATGTGTGTCACGCCTGTTATTTTGATTTTTATAGGACTGATAAGAATCACAACTTTCACACTCCTTATCACGGAAGAATCAGGAAAAAGCATTGAGTTTTTATTGTGACTTTTCTTTTAAGAATACTAAAAATGTAGATTATAATAAAAAAAGATTAAATAGCAATGATGATGATTATTGATCGAATTTTGCTTGTTTTATGGGCTGTTATGTTGGCTTTTTTTTGCGTTTCATGGTTGGGAACAACACATATTCTATCGCGAATGTTTTCTGTTACTTATATTGGCAATATTGCAGATATTTTATTCTTTTTTTTGAGTGCACTGTTTGCTGGAATATTGTGGTTGAGTATACCACAACCGATGTCTTGGAATATAAAACTGGCGGCATTTCTACCGCCAGCACTTATTTTATTCTTTTTCATTGCATTCTAGTTAGAGATTTCATCTTCGGTAAATCCTACAAAGCAAAGCAGTGAAATAAAAGAAGCGAGAAGCAAATAATAACCGATATAAGAAGTATCAAAATGTTGCACTAGATATTCTGCAATATAAGGTGCAAGAGATGCTCCTACGATACCAGATAAATTGAATGTTACAGAAGCCCCCGTATATCGGATTGTTGTTGGATATGGCGAAGCCAAAACAGCACCAAGAGGACTGTAAACCATTCCCATGATAGATAAGCCAATGACAGACATTATAAGGACTCCTATAATTCCAGAATTTAGAAAATAAGGAATTGCGAAAGAATAGATACCGGTAATGATTGTGACCAAAATCATCAAAGTTCTACGCTTAATGCGATCAGCAAGTTTTCCAGTTATAACGGTAAAAATTCCACAGAAAATAGCACCAATCACTTCTACTTGAAGAGCTTGATGATATGGCAGTTTCAGGTGATTTGTTGAGTAACTTAATAAATATGCTGTGACCAAATAAAACAAAACAAATGTTGCCATACCAGAAAATATTCCAAGAAATAGGATTCGTGGACATTTTAAAAAGACATCAATGATAGGAACTTTGACACGTTCTTTACTTTGAAGAGCTTTCTTGAATTGAACTGTTTCATTGATTGAAAGACGAACCCACAGTCCCACAATCATGAAAATGATTGAGGCAATAAAGGGAATACGCCATCCCCACGCTAAAAGTTCATCGTGATCAAGAAAGTGCAACAGACCTAAATAAACAACAATAGATAAGAACAAACCGATTGGAACGCCCAATTGAGGAAACATAGCATACCATCCACGTTTTTCTGGAGGAGCATTTTCTGTTGCAAGCAAAACGGCTCCTCCCCATTCACCTCCCAATCCCATTCCTTGCCCAATACGGCACAGGGTTAAGAAAAAGGGAGCCCACCAACCAGCTGTTTCATAAGTGGGAAGAAAACCAATAATAACGGTTGACACACCCATCGTAAGAAGAGAGGCAATAAGTGTTGCTTTTCGTCCAATTTTATCTCCAAAATGTCCAAAAACAATTGATCCAAAAGGGCGTGAAAAAAAAGCTGCTCCAAAGATCAGAAAAGATTGCAAAATGGCAAGTTGGTCATTTTGCGTTGGAAAAAATACATGGGGAAATATAAGAGCTGCGGCAGTTGCAAAGACATAAAAATCAAAGAATTCAATTGTTGGGCCAATAAGGCTGGCAAATAAAATTCGACGAGGAGAATTTCTTTTGCTTGTACTTTGTATTTCTGAGTTTATAGACATGAATAGAATGTCCCTTTCAGTATATGACAAATCAAATTATGGAACTAACCCCTTATAATTATAGAAATTTCAAATCAGTGTCGAGTCGATATTATTATGCTTCCGTATATTAGAACAGTGATTATAGTATGAAAAGCATAGATAATTGTCCTGTAAGTGTATCCAAATTGAAGACAATTAAAGACACCTTTTAAATGTCATAGAATATGGAAATCTATTTCTATAAATAATTTAGTCTCTTAATATCCTATTACTGTTTACTTTAAAATACAGACACTGTTTTAGTTTATTTCAAGAATCCATCTGATTTTTGAGATCAATGTTTCTTATCTCAAAAATATTCAAAAAATCCTTTTATTGATGCAATTAGAACACTTTTAAATTGTATAAAGAAACAATTTTATCTTTTGGTTGTGTGTAAGTTTTAAAACACACACTGAGGTGTTCTATGAGGCAGAGTTGAGTACGCTGAATGCTTTGTAGAGGATGATTTGTTGCCTTGAAGAATATGAGATTGAGCAGGTACATCGTGTTGTTTTTATTATGCACTTTTTTCCAAATATGCGAATTTTTTTATTTGAAATTATGGGGTGTGAAGAATGCAATGCAAATTAAGGATAAGTTTTTGGGCATTAATGGCTGGTAGTTTGCTTGTAAAGATTGCACATGCTGAAGAAGTAACGGCACTAGGAGAGGAGTCATTAACATCAGTAAGTGTAAGTGAGCAGTTAGGAGAAATGAGCAAGAAGCTCGCCAGTGAGAATCTTACAATTGAAAATGGTAAAGTTGAGATTGTTAAGAACGGAAAGGTTTCAAAAGGCACTTTTATTGGTCAATATGGGTTACAAAGCGTTGAGCATCGAGGACAAACAGAGGAGGTTAAAGTTCATGGTGGTGAACAAATCGTTTTAGGAGATGGGAGCTATGCTTATAATTCTGAAATTCATGGTGAAGGTGAAACATCGGGGCAACAGAATGTATATGGTGATGGAGCAGCTTTCTTCACAAATGTTATGAGTGGAGGGGAGCAAAATCTCAGTAAATGGTTTGGAGATGAAGGGGGCTTAGCAGTAGATACTGTGGTTTATGCAGCTGGGGTGCAGAATGTTTTCGCGGGAGGTAGGGCAAACACCGTTACCTTGGAAAAAGGAGCTCTTCAAAGAGTCTATGCCGGTGGACGTGTAGAAACTCTGACGATTAATAGCGAAGCAAATGCATTGGTATATGCTGGGGCAACATTAGAAGGAAAAATAAAGGTTAATGGTTCTGGAAAGCTTTACCTTTATGCTGGAGATAATGGGCTGCAAACTACAGCAGAAGAAATTATATTAAAGGGAAAAGAGTCTCAATTACACTCGATTGCTACTGAAATTGATGGTTCAAGTTCTCACATTCAGAAGTTAAGTGGTAATGGGAGAGTTGTTTTCACTTCTGATTCTCATGATTCTCAGAAGTCTCACCCATATTATTCTTTGCTTTATATTGGTGAACTTTCGGGCAGTATACATTTCAGTTTGAATGCTGATTTTGCAGAGAGCTACGGTGATTACCTTATCATTGAGAAAGGAGAAGGGAACCATACAGTGAGTGTTATGGATTCTGGTGCAGAAATTACAAAATCTTTTTTCAAAGCATTTGATTTAATTACTGATAAAAGTGGTAATGCGCATTTTTCTTTAACAGATCATTCCGATAAAAAAACGGATGTTGTTGATGGTGGAACATATTTATATGATTTGAAATCGAAAAATAGCGGGAAGGGAGAAGAAAAAATTTGGTATTTGGCTGCTGCAGAAAAGGTTTCTACTTCTTTAACCCCTTCATCTAAGATGGAGTTGCCTATAATTGAAGCTCTTGGGAAAGAAGAGGATATAACAGTTTTTCAAGATCCTATAGTCAGTTCGTATGTAAGTGATTTTAGTTTTTATACAGATGATTTCATTATGGAAAAGGAAGACGAAATTCTGCAAAGCTCTATCATCAGTGAGAATAACACAGCTCATATTGCTGATGATGGAGATTCAGATGCTCGTAAATGGTCTCTTAATACTACGATTGATGGATCTGGAACACTCTATGTTGAGGCAGGTGGTTTCAGCAAGAATACTACAATTCTGGATGGTGGTTCTGAGATTGTGGCAGAACAAGGCATTTCAGAATCTACTATTATTTATGAAGGTGGAAAACAACATGTGGAAGGGGGAGGGGTTGCATTGAAAGCTGAAATCTATGGTGGTGAGCAGCTTATTTTCGGAGATGGTTATGTGAATGGCGGGATTGTAGGAAGCAGTGCTTATAACACGATAATTTATGGACAAGGTAAAATACCAGGATATCAGAAAGTGTATGATGATGGGATGGCTGTGGGCACAAAAATTATGGAAGGAGGGATACAGATTCTTGCCAAATGGTTTCCAGACGATGAGGGGTTTATAAAAAAAAGCGGTGGTTTTGCAGTCAATACTGAGATTTTGTCGGGTGGTGTACAGCGTGTTTTAGCGGGAGGTGAAGCGGATACAGTGATTTTACGCGCTGGTAGTTTTCAAGAAGTCTATGCTGGTGGAACTGTAAAAAATCTAACGATTGAAGGTGGAGCGAATTCGTGGGTCTCTGCTGGTGCGAGGTTAGGAGGACAAATAACGGTTAAAGATTATGGGCATCTCCATCTTTATGCTGAAGATGATGAGGATGAGACGACAGTAGAAGATATTAATTTAGAGGGTGAAAAGGCTAAATTATACTTTATTGCTGGTGGATATGAAGACGCGAGTATTCACATTCAGAAGTTAGACGGTGTGGGGAGGGTTATTTTTAAGTCTGCAAGGTCTCATTTATCTTACTCACGGCTTTATGTTGATCAGCTTTCAGGGAGTTTACATTTTAAGTTTCATGTGAGCCTTGCAGAAGGAGAGGGTGATTATCTCTCTATCAAGAATGGTTCAGGATATCACACAATAAACGTTGTCGATTCTGGTATTGAAATTGTTGATACTTCTTCAACAGATCTTGATTTAATTATAGATCAAAGTGGAGGAGCAAATTTTACTCTGAAAAAATTTTCTGGTGCAAAAATAAGTACTGTTGATGGTGGGACCTATACATATGGTTTGAAACAAAAAAACAATGAGGATGGAAGTGGAAAAATTTGGTATTTGTCAGCAGTATATATTGATAATTGGCCACGTAGGAGCAGATCTCGGCGAAATTTAAGCCCAAATCAACAGATTATCGTTCCTTTCATTGTCTCATCTCAGAGAAATAGGGCTAGTGTGGCATTACCTCCAGCAGATCAGCCTCATCCTTTCGATGGACAACAACAGGCTTCAGTTTCAGCAGATGCTTCATTGACAAAGGATCAAATGATTTTGCGTCCAACTGTTCAGGAGCAAGCTTCTTCCCAAGCGGGTGAGGAAATATCAAAGCCTCGTTTTTTGACCACCCCTTCTACGGATGCCGTGTTGTCGATGTCTGTGGCTCCAGCAGTTATTTTTCATAACGAGTTGCAAACTGTACGTGCGGGAAGAGGCGATTTAGACAGAAGTCAAAAAAATGCAGCTTTCTGGACATATGCCATCAAAAGCAAAGAAAACATTGTTACAGACCATATAGATTTTAAACTTGAGCAAACCGGTATAGTGTTAGGACTCAATGGTTTAAGCGAATGGGAGAATGGGGATGTTTATATTGGTGGTTTTGGAAGTTATGATAAAGTACGTGTAGAGCATGCACGAGGTGGTGTGAGTGGTATCAATACTTATGGCGTTGGAGCTTATGTCACTTATTCTGATCATAGTGGATGGTATCTAGATGGTCTTGTCAAATATAATCGTTATCAAAATAGTCTGAAAGCTATTTCAACGAATGGTATAGCGATTGAAGGGAATTATGATCAGTGGGCAGTGGGCTCATCATTTGAAACGGGTTATCGTGTTAAAATGTCTCCGAGTAGTTGGTTACAGCCTTATGGGCAACTCACATGGTTGCAAGTTAAAGGTCAAGAAATCAAACTTTCGAATGACATGATGGGTGATATCAAGCCATTTACGTCACTGCGCAGTGAGGTTGGTCTATCACTGGGATATGAATTTGGTTTGGGAACCGTTGGTTCCTCTCTAGCTTATATTACGGCTGCTTGGTTACGTGAGTATAAAGATGACAACCATACGACGATTAATCAACGGCACCAATTTACCACAGATTTGTCGGGTAATGCAGGGAAATTAGGAATTGGTTTAAGCAGTTTAGTCAGTGATCACTTAAAGCTTTATGCACAGGCACATTATGTCAAAGGACGTAAGACAAACCAGTCCTTTCAGGGGATGTTAGGATTACGATATAGTTTTTAAATATGTGTTTTTAACATGAAAGATCTGATGCATAATCGGAGAACAATTTTTGAGAAATATTGATGCATCTTTCGGATCAGTTATGCTTTTTAATGGTGTAGGGCATCTTTTGCTTTTTCTATTTTGTAAGGAACCTCTGAAAAATACAAAAAGTAATAGAAGAGACTTTTTGTGCTCTCAATGAAAAAGCATTTAAAGAATATAAAGAGTCATTTCTTGCGGGTGCAAAGGGAATATTCAAGAGAATTATTGCAACTTTAGGTTGAAAATATATTTTGCAGAGCTAATTACACTTGATGTCTGCTCAGGCGTGAAGGGGGAGGATATAATTATGCAATATAAGTGGAAAAGAAGTTATTGGGGGCTCATATTATGCAGTTGTTTTGTGCAAATGGCTGCTGCAAGTGAGGGGGGGAAACGACTTTTTTGTCAACCTTCAAGCTATAAAAATGAGAAAATCTCTCATATCTACCATAATGAAGGTGTAAGAACAGGAGAGTGTATAAAAGTCAGGACATCTGGAAACAATGTTGTTGTAGAGGCGTTCGATAAATCAGGATTTTTTGAAAAACTAAATGGCATTACCACGGGTAAAAGTACTGAAATATTGCTTAGTAAATTGCAGGAGCTTAATAGCGATAATGGTATCAACGCTGGACAGAATATGCAAGGAAGCAATATTGCGACGTTTAAAAAGCCTGAACTTATTTTTATTAGGGATGGAGCTCTTCTGGAAAATTTTGTACTCGATAATGATGGCAAAGCCTACATTTCGAATGATGGTGAGAGAGATGATCCAGGGCGGTCTATCAATAATACAGCAAAAAATGGTGCAGAGATTTATGTTTATGCCGGCGGTCTTAGTGAGAATAGCAATATTGAGCATGGTGGAACTGAAAGTGTTCAGGCTTTAAAGGGAAAACAAGGCTTTTCAAAAAATGCTGTTGTTAAAGAAGGAGGGCAGCAAAGCGTTGGCAATGGAGGAAAAGTAGAGGGGACTAAAATTTATGGAGGTGAGCAGCTTGTGTTTGGGGAGGGAGATGTTGAGGGACAAATTAAGGAGAGTAGTGCTTCTAATACGGTCATTTATGGTCAAGGCGAGACATTTGGGCAACAAAAGGTCTATGATGGGGGGGTAACTTGGAATACGAAAGTTATGAGAGGTGGCATACAAGAGATTGCAAAAAAATCTCAAAATGCAAAAAATGGTGGTACTGCATTTGATATACAAATTCTTGGTGGTGGTAAACAGCGTATCTTAGAAGGAGGAAAAGCTGTTAATGTTACTTTAAACGAGACTGCTCTTCAAGAAATATATGCTGATGGATCTGTAAAAAATCTAACAGTAAATGATGAAGCAAAATCGTTCGTACATGCTGGAGCAACACTAGAAGGTAAAACATTACTAAACCATTCTGGACAACTCCACCTTTATGCTGGAAATGATCAGCATCATACCACAGTAGAAGATATCATTTTAAATGGACAAGATACAAAGCTGTACGCGATCACAGATGAGTTTGATGGCAAAAGCTCTCTGATTGAAAAATTAACCGGTGAGGGGAGTGTTATTTTTGCTTTTACTGGCTCTGATCCGTATTACTCACAGCTTCATGTTAATAATCTTTCGGGTAGCTTACATTTCGCATTGAATACTACAATTGCACATAATCGAGGTGATTATCTCCTCATTGAGAATGGTAAAGGGAATCATACAATAAGTGTTGCAGATTCTGGTGTGGAAATCACGGATCCTTTTTCAAATAAGCGTGATTTAATTATGGATCAAAGCGGTGGAGCACATTTTTCTCTGACAGATCTCTCTGGTGAAGACATTCATGCTGTTGATGGAGGGACCTATATGTATGATTTGAAACAGAGAAAAGATGAAAAGGGCAAAACTTGGTTTTTATCTGCCAACCGACTAAGTGGACCAGAATCTTCTCTTCCTGATCCAACAGATCCATCATATCCTGGTTCATCAACAACGCCTTCAGTTGATGCTGTGCTTTCTACAGCAGTGGCTCCTGGACTGATTTTTAACAATGAGCTGGAAATTGTACGTACGGCGAGAGGACTTCTAGACCAAAACAGAAAAAATACAGATTTATGGGCTTATGCGATCAAGAGCAGAGAGCGTATTGCTAGCGGTCATACAAATTTTAAGCTTGAGCAGACAGGTTTCGTGTTTGGTGTTGATCAGTTGAACGAACTCACACATGGAGATTTGTATGTTGGTGGTTTTGGCAGTTATGATCGAGCAAGTGTCGCGCATAAACGGGGTGGTGATAGCAATTTAAATACTTATAGCATTGGTGCTTACGCAACTTATTTTGATCATCATAGATGGTATTTAGATAGCGTTTTGAAATATAATTATTACCGAGATAGTCTAAAAGCCATTTCAACAAATGGTTTAGCCATTCAAAGCAATTATAATCAATGGGCAATAGGTGGATCATTTGAAATAGGCTGTCATTTTGAGCCAGCACAAAATACTTGGATGCAACCTTATATCAAACTAACAGGTTCGCAGGTTGAAGGCAAAAAAATCACGCTTTCCAATGGCATGACAGCTGATATAAGTCCATCAACTTCATTGCGTAGTGAAGTTGGGTTAACGGCAGGGCATAAATTTATTGTGAATGCAGAAACTTCATTAACAGCTTATATTACAGCTGCTTGGTTACGTGAGAATATAAATAATAACCATACGATAATTAATAACCGGCATAAATTTATTACAGACTTGTCAGGAAATGCGGGTAAGCTTGGAATTGGTGTAAACAGTTTGGTCAATGATAAACTCACGCTTTATGCGGAGGCACATTATCTGAAAGGACATAAGATTAAGCAGTCACTACAAGGTATTTTGGGATTACGCTATAGTTTCTAAAATATGTGTTTTACGCTATTAATTCACTTGAGAAATAGAATTGTTTTTTAAGTTAAACAGTTCAGTGTTCAGTGAAATCTTTTGCAAATGTAGAGACGATGATGATTCTTTCTTTTATTCAAAAGTAATATCGTTTGCTTTATCAATGATGAGAAGTATTGCAAATTATGCCCTTGTATTTAGGGCATAATTTGCATTGTGTGAAGTTATACAGCTTCAGATGCAAAGAGTTTCTTGTGGTTTACAGGAATACAACTTATAGTTGCTTATATGTAAAATATACGCCAATAAATTGCATTTAGACATAAATAAAACACATTATGATACATTCTAAAATGAGCTAGCTGCTTGGTAGCAGGGTATTTTTTGAATGATTAAGAATGGAGTGTGGATGATGCAAAATAAACACAAATTGAGTTTTTCGGTATTATTGATCAGTACTTGTCTTATGCAATCTGCAAGTGCAGCTGAGAGAAGGAATGAGGAGTTAACGAGTATAGAAAGTGTGGGAAATGGAGGAACGGTACCAAAAGGTTCTGCATTGATTACTATATTATTACCTATTAGCACTAATATTAAGATCGAAGATGGTGGTGTAGAGGTTGTTGATAATGGAGCAACTTCTGTAGGGGCCACTGTCAAAAAAGGGGGGATGCAAATAGTTACACGTGGGGGAACTGCAATGAATACTAAAATTGAGGGTGGAAAACAGTTTGTTCATGAAGAAAGTAGTATTTTAGATCTTGAAAGTGTAGAGAAGAAAAGCGGTGCTTATGATGCTACAGTTACTGGTGGTGGTGGAGCGATAGGACAGCAGAACATATATGATGGTGCGTGGGCTTGGAAAACGAAAGTTGGGAATAATGGAGAGCAAAATCTCTATGCGGGAAAAAGAACAGAAGGGGGGAGAGCAAGGGATGCAGAGATCTCAGGAAATGGCAGACAACATGTTCTAGCATTAGGAGAAGCCTACAATACTACCTTGAAGGATCAAGCTATTCAAGTCGTATATCCTGGTGGATTTGTAGATACACTAACGGTTAATAGCTCTGCTAGCTCGTGGCTACATGTTGGTGCAAAAGATGTAGTTGGAGAAGTAAGGGTTAATAATAATGGAAAACTTTATTTATTCGCTGGTGATAGGATAAATCATACCACTAAAAAAATAATTCCTATAAAAGGCAGACCCGATGAAATGATATTTGAGGTTGGTGAGCGGAATATCGGAGACAAACCTCAGATTGCAATTGAGGATTTAGGTGGTAATGATGGAACCGTGATTTTTACTTCTATTCCATATGATCCACGACATATTTCACTTCGTGTTGAAAGGCTTTCAGGGAGTTTACATTTTCGTTTTAATATTAATGGTAGTGATGTTCATAATGGCGATTATTTATCAATTGAAGAAGGTGCTGGTAATCACAAAATAAGTGTTACCGATACAGGTCGTGAAATTACAGGTTCTCTCTTTCAGAAGAGCGGTTTAATGACGGAGATTCCGTTAATTACTGATAGAAGCCCAAGCGGAGAAGCTAATTTTACTTTGGCAAATAGTGCTGGTACGGCAATAGAAGCTTTTGATGGTGGAACTTTTATATATGTTTTATACAAGAAAGATAGATGTGCTGATTCTAGTGGTGGTTCCACAATTTGGTATTTGGGTAGAAACTCTGAAAATGAAGAACGTCCGAATACTGGGGTACAGTGCGGAAATAAAAACAAGAAACCAAAGGTTACTACTTTTTCAAGTTCTTTATCTACTGATACGGGAATAGGGTCTCGTCGAGGATCTTCTTCTAGGGGGAGAAGTTCTGGTCCTAAGAAGCCTAACAACAAACAGGTATCTAATCCACGTCCTCCACGCCATTTAAAAGATGCACAAAGTGCTTCAGGGTTTTCAGTATCCACATCTTCAGAAAATTTATCTAGCGTGGCATTACCTCCAGCAGATCAGCTTCATCCTTTCGATGGACAACAACAGGCTTCAGTTTCAGCAGATGCTTCATTGACAAAGGATCAAATGATTTTGCGTCCAACTGTTCAGGAGCAAGCTTCTTCCCAAGCGGGTGAGGAAATATCAAAGCCTCGTTTTTTGACCACCCCTTCTACGGATGCCGTGTTGTCGATGTCTGTGGCTCCAGCAGTTATTTTTCATAACGAGTTGCAAACTGTACGTGCGGGAAGAGGCGATTTAGACAGAAGTCAAAAAAATGCAGCTTTCTGGACATATGCCATCAAAAGCAAAGAAAACATTGTTACAGACCATATAGATTTTAAACTTGAGCAAACCGGTATAGTGTTAGGACTCAATGGTTTAAGCGAATGGGAGAATGGGGATGTTTATATTGGTGGTTTTGGAAGTTATGATAAAGTACGTGTAGAGCATGCACGAGGTGGTGTGAGTGGTATCAATACTTATGGCGTTGGAGCTTATGTCACTTATTCTGATCATAGTGGATGGTATCTAGATGGTCTTGTCAAATATAATCGTTATCAAAATAGTCTGAAAGCTATTTCAACGAATGGTATAGCGATTGAAGGGAATTATGATCAGTGGGCAGTGGGCTCATCATTTGAAACGGGTTATCGTGTTAAAATGTCTCCGAGTAGTTGGTTACAGCCTTATGGGCAACTCACATGGTTGCAAGTTAAAGGTCAAGAAATCAAACTTTCGAATGACATGATGGGTGATATCAAGCCATTTACGTCACTGCGCAGTGAGGTTGGTCTATCACTGGGATATGAATTTGGTTTGGGAACCGTTGGTTCCTCTCTAGCTTATATTACGGCTGCTTGGTTACGTGAGTATAAAGATGACAACCATACGACGATTAATCAACGGCACCAATTTACCACAGATTTGTCGGGTAATGCAGGGAAATTAGGAATTGGTTTAAGCAGTTTAGTCAGTGATCACTTAAAGCTTTATGCACAGGCACATTATGTCAAAGGACGTAAGACAAACCAGTCCTTTCAGGGGATGTTAGGATTACG
>NZ_JAQISY010000060.1:0-5558 GCF_028618465.1 Bartonella sp. MM73XJBT
GAAAACTGCCACTGAACGCACATCTGCAATTTCGCCAGAAAGTTTCTTTACATTCTCATCAAGCTGACCTTTGTTAACTGCTTCATTGCCTTTTTCTGCCTTCTTCACACCAGAAAGGATTCTATTATTACTTTCTTTATCTGCAATATTAATTGTAGCGTCTTCCTTTTCACTACCAATGTTAATATGCTTTGTATCCTCATCCCACTTAACAAGGCTATCACCTTTTACACTCGTAATTTCATTCTTGATATCATTTTTAACATTTGTGATAGAACTACCAACGCCTGCCAAAGCTGCCGCTACATCATGATAAGTCGTAGTTTCTTCCTCACCATCATTTTTAACTGTTTTTACTGTAAATGTTGGATCGGTCCACGTGCCATTCTCATAGCCAGCATCACCACCAAAATACTTGGCCATATTCGTGGCAGCGGTTTTGAAATTATCGGATAAAGTTGTTACATTTTTATTTGTTGCAAACAACTGTGAACCGGTAACAGCTTCATTTGAAGCTTCTGACAGAGAAGCACTCTTTAAACCCGTAAGAGTACGCTGTTCATTCTTTTTGTTGGTAATATCAATTTTGTCACCATCGGTTTCCTTACCAATGGTGATGTGTTTTGTATCGCTGTCTTGTTTCACAAAGCTACTGGCTGCGACTTGTTCTTTAACATCTTTTTCAACTTTTTGTAGTTGTCCAAAATTCACCGCATCGCTATCTTCAGTACCCTTTGCCACTCCTGTTATCTTTTTACTGCCAGCATCAATACCAGAAGTTGTGACTTTCGGACCATTCTTGATGATCAAGCCTGTTGTATCTAAAGTTACTGAACTTACTGCATCTGCTCTATCATCTGATACGCTTTCTTCCTCTAATTTTATGCTCTTTAACGTGAGATCTTTTGCTAAATCAAATTTTACGTTATTATCTTTATCGCCTTTTGTGATTGCAAAGTTTTGACTTCCAGCAGAAAAATCTATGTCACTGTCTAAAAGCACTGTTTTCGCATTCTTACCATCAACAGACAGTTTCCAACCTTTCTTTCTTACAACTTCTTCTAAGTCTTTTAACTGTCTAACATTCACTGCATCGGCATCTCCACTACCAGCTGCAACGCCTGTAATCTGCCTCGTTATATTATTACTAGGGTCACCAACACTCACTGCACCTCTTGTACTTTTCCATTGAGCTTCGGTGTTGGTGGCTGATCCTTGCAAAAGAGAAGTATAACCTGCAACACCAGCAGCCCTATCGGATGTAGAAGTGGAACCTATAGCAACACCATCTTTAACCAACACTTTAGATTGGTAACCTAAAGCAATACTACGCTCACCTGTTACTTCTACGCCATAACCCAAACCAACACTATACCAACCTGATACCTTTCCCTTAACACCTATAATAGTAGAATGAGGATCTGATGCCTCTGCTTCAGAACCTAAAACAATAGCGCCAGCTGCCTTTGCCTCTGCGTGAAAGCCTAGAGCAAGAGATTTTTCTCCATTTGCCTTTGAATCTACCCCTAAAGCAATACTTTTCTCTGCATTTGCTTCTGAATAAAAACCTATAGAAATAGCGTGTTCTTTCGCTGCATATGCACGATGCCCAACAGCCGTTGTACCATAACCCAAAGCTTTAGAAACAGCACCCAAAGCTGTTGAATAATCACCATTGGCAGTGGTATAATCATCATCCCCGTGTTCACTATTCTCATTATATTCAGAACCTAATGCGGTACTGCTTTTCCCCAAAGCATGCGCCATGCGACCTATAGCTATACTGTCTTCTTTTGTCGCCTGTGCCTGATTACCCATAGTTATGGCGAATTTTCCTGTTGCATTTGTATTCGCACCAATAGCAACTGAATTTTCCCCATCTGCTATAGCATCTACAAAATCTTTGCCTGAAGTGTTAATTTTTAGACCTTTTATACCCCCTACTCCTTGTACTGCTTTTAGCTGTGAAAAATTCACAGCATCGGTATCTTCAGTACCCTTTGCCACTCCTGTTATCTTTTTACTGCCAGCTTTAATACCAGAAGTCGTGATTTGAGGACCATTGGAAATTACTAAACCTGTTGCGTTTAACGTATTGTTTCCTGCTTTTATGCTATTGAGTGCAATGTCCTTTGCTAAATCAAATTTTACTTTATTATCTTTATTGCCTTTTGTAATATAAAGATTGCTACTTCCAGCGGCTAAATCCACTGTATTTTTTATGCCAATAGCTGTAGCATTTGCACCACCAACAGAAAGAGACCAACCTTGGTCTACGTACATTTGCAACGATTTAATCTGCGCAACATTAGCAGCATCAGACATTTCAGTGCCAGCTGATACTCCGATAATTTGGCGCGTTTGTCCATTACCACCGACACTAACAGCGCCCTGTGTACTTTTCCATACAGCCCCTTTATCAGTCGCAGCGCCTTTAATGTAAGGACTGAAACCAGCAACACCAGCAGCAACAGCAGCTATAGAATCTCTCCCTATAGCAATAGCTCCAGGCATCGCCACAATAGAACTCTGTCCTATTGCAACACCACCTTCTTTGAACCCCTTAGCACCCCAACCAATGGCGATACTACCCTTCTCACCTGCCATTGAACGAGAACCAATAGAAAGCGAATAGTCCCTTAAAGCTTGTGTTGCATAACCCAAAGCTACCGAATGCAAACCATGCGCAAAGGTTCTAACAGGCTTACCGTTTGAATCTGTCATTCCAGCACCTATTGCAACACCACCCTGTCCTTCAGCAGAAGTGAGTTTACCTATAGCAACACTATCATCATCAAGAGCCTCAGCCCATGGACCTATAGCAACAACATTACTGCCTTTTTTACTTACTTGATAACCAGTAGTATAAGAATGATCCCCTACATAGCTTGCTCTAGGAGACACACCTGCTCTCACAACTACCGGAATCGCTCTTGTTATTAAATTATGATCCGATGCCGCTGACTTATAAGCGCTCTCTAAAGCAGGTTTAGCAAAAGAATTATCCTCATTCTTACCAGACAGAGTTCTAGTTAAAAAATTGGCATCGTCACTAGAAGCTTTAACTTTTTCTGCGCCTACTTTATTGAGTGCTGTTAAATAATTGTCTTTTGAGACAGGAGAGGCATCCAAACCAGCAACAGAGATCATGCTTTGTGGATAAAACACACCGGCACTGTTAACACCTTCAAGAAATGCGTTTCTGAAATCAGGATTTGCTGAAAAAACAAGAGAAATATTTAATAAACATGTCATCATCCCAGCTAACAAAAGCCTTTTAACAAAAAATAATGGATAAGAAGAACGAGGACTATCCAAGTTATTCGTTGCTGATGTGCTATATAATTTTTTCATAACAAACTCTCCGATGAAAAAATTTAGAAAGCATATCTAAAACATAAAAAAGACACATTTCAGTGCTACATGCCTATTGCAATGGCATTTTGATCAAAAGTCACTGATCAAAGGAAGAACGTTTTGAGTCTTTGTTTTATTTTTTATTTGCTTTCTCTGTTGAGATCCAAATGCTGAAAATGTTTTGTCAACGTGGAAATGACACATTTAGATTCTAATGAAATTTGTAGGCGATTTTCGCCATGCGGACTTAAAGAGGAATTTTTTTCATAAATATTAAAGCCGTTTTACTTAATAGGAGTCTTATTATTTAAAAAAGTACTTTCGAAGGGGTTTTCTTTACTTTTTTATAGTGAATAATAGATTCTCTTTTATTAATGAATTTTTTAATAAGAGGTAAGATGGCGTTCTATGATATTTAAGAAAAATTCAAATTCCTTAAGGAGTTAGGATTTTTTTGTTATAACGCTTTCTTATTAAATATAACGCTATGATCAAAGACTATTTTTCTGTTATCTGTTTGTCTTTTGTGCATTTTTTATTCCCCCCTTTTTGAATTCTTTTAATCAAAATGAGTCTTACTAATATACCTTTCGTATCTCTATCTATTATTCAATAGAATAGCAAGAGAAAAATACAACTTTTTAGTAATTTGAATAAAAATACGTTATTTCTTATGTAGCTGTGATCTTTTTTAACAAAATAAGAACAAGCCTTGCTCTAAAATCTGCTGTTCTATAGCAGAATTTAACACTATAGTTCATATCTAGTTTTATGCTAATATCTCACTGTATATTATTTACATCTGTAAATTATGAGCCCTTCTAACAAATAATGGCCAATATAATTTGCTGGTTAAAGAAGTGCTTTCTATCGTCAATTCAGTTTTACTCTTAAACCAGCCCCTATGCCCTAGCCTTCTAAACTCATAGCTGATATATTAGACTGAATCTTACCATTTTCAGACATATAATCTGGTCTAATGAAAAATGCGGACTGATCGCGCCATACACACCCGTCCCAATCGATAAACTTAAAAAGTCTGGCGTCTCTTCATAATTCAAATTCGATACAGCCAAACCAATAACCGCTGCCTGCCTGACTCTTGGCAGACAATAACCATACCTTAACTGGCTTTGCATTTGCTTATAGGCGTTTGTTCACCTCCTTTTCGTCATATGCATAAGGATCAAATTGAGGAGAATATATAAACAATCTCTAATGAAGAGATGAAAAATTGATGCGATGCTACAAAAGAATTTCGTATGCCTTTGTCATAAGAATCACTAAAAGTGATTTTATAATTTCATTTACCGGTCGTGATCCCTTTTCACATACCATGATGCTTCATATATAAGACAAAATAAACTTGAAGTATATCCACGCATGGGGGCTAGTTTACGCGATTGGCTAGCAAGAATAACAGATATCCCTTAATGAGGCATGACACCTAAAAATTACAATATCTTCGATTATTATTGTAATCTCATCACCACCAATCATATGCTATATCCCCGTTATAATCTGACAACCGATATTATTATATAAAGCAACGCGTGTATCTTAATTATTATTATCAAATTATAATACTGCATTCATTAATAATGCCATTGTTATATTCTCTTTTTTCGTCAAAAAATGACGTCATAAAAGCAACGAGTCGATTCCCAAAGAATGCCTTTTAAAAACAAAAGTCGAGAATAATATAGATTATACAAATTATTCCTCTTTGATACGATAAATACTTTTTCATCACATCCCTACCAATAAAATAATCAAATAGATATATTTATTGATAGTGATCCTTTATTTTCTATCGGTATCTATTCGTGATTCAAAATATTTCCCTTCATCTTATTTAAGAGAAGGGAAATTTATACTTTTTTATCGTTAATTCAATGTGACCCTAAATCCAGCACCTATACCCCAATGACCTCCAGCACTCGTTGCAGATACATTAGAGCGGAATTTCCCATTTTCAGACATATAACCAGCACCGATAGCGAATGCCGATTGACTGCGCCATACACCCGTACCAAATGAAAAACTTAATTTCCCTGGTGTATCGTCATAACTTAAATTCGATACAGCTAAACCAATAGCCGCCGCTTGTCTGGCTTCTTTGCGAACATCCTCAACTGCATAATTTAATGTTTCAAACTTCATATCTGTATAGGCTTTGGACTCATTAACACCATTGCTTA
>NZ_JAQISY010000061.1:0-5286 GCF_028618465.1 Bartonella sp. MM73XJBT
TAATTTCTAATTTTGGTAGGTTCTTAACAATCTTCATTGTCTCTAAACTTACGGTAATAACCCTTTGGAATAACTCCAATGGATAAGCAGGATTTCCAACGGTTTCAACAGCATAGCGATTGGCATCATTCACAATGCCACTCTTTTTATCAGTCTTTACGCATTGACGACCTATAACCCATTCAAGGGCGGGTCTACCATTTACGATATACTCATAAGCTTCAAAGGGGATATCTGTTATGATGATGTTGCTGTTATAAATAACAGTGGATTTATCCTTTTCCTTGCTATTCTTAATTTTTGCGAATTTCATTTCAGTCACATAATAAAATTTTTCGGGATTAGAGATATCAGTCTGTTTTGGATTACCCTTTTTAAAGGTCACTGGATAAGGTTCCACATCTTCATAATTTACGTGTAAATAACCCAGTTCACGCCCTGCATTAACAAATTTCCAAAAATCTTCAGCACTTTTTACACAAGGGATACGAGGCAACTCTTTGCATAAGTTATCAGCATAACGGGAACGATAATCTTCTGAATGTAAGATTCCGTAAACGTAATAGAATAGATCATCTTTAGTTATGGTTTCATTCGGATAAGCTGCTTTAAAATGTGCTAATCCATCATCTGTAATACCATCACGAACTTTCTTTTTTGTATTTGTGGTAAATAAGCTATGATCATGATGTTTTTCCTCTTCACAATAGAGCATAAGTGGATAACATTTTGCACCTTCTAAAGTACCGTAACTGATCGGTTTATTAGTCATGAGACAAGAAAAATTTGATCTACTTCCTATCCCAGAAACACAAATACCAAGATTATGCGGAATAGTTGGATTAAAAAATTGATGCGTACGTCCTAATCTATCATTAAGAAATGGTGAAGCATAATGCCATATTGTCACAAACGGTGTATAGAGAATAGGAACTTTTAGGTAAGATTCAAATGTTGCATCTACACCTCGTTTTAGTTTGGAGATCAAAGCATCACCCCAACTAATTTTTGTAGCATCATAATCAATGATTTTTTTTACAGATATAGAAGGATTTTCAGCAACGAGACGCTTTTGCTCATTAAAAAATTCAATTGTTTTTTGAATAGACGTATCTAATACAGCACTCGAAAAGTTGTGAACCCAAGCATCTCTTTTTGAACATACACCAAGCGATACTTCCTCAAAGATTTTAGAATTTATTAAAATATTTCTATCTCCCATGGGCATAAACTGATTAAAGGTTACATCTCTTTGCTTTATCCAATCATGTTTTGCATTAGGTAGAATTTCAATAAATTGTTTGGATTGTATTATTCCTTTTACACTTCTTAATGTACGTAATTTTTTTAATTTTTCTTTGGCAGAAAGGTCATCTCCAATATCATAATAGTAAATTTTACAAGGCTGTTTCTCATATGGATTGCGTATAAAAAGAGTTATTGCTATTCCAGTCATACTTCCAGAACCAAAAATATTCCCTCCTTCTTTTGCTGCTTTATTTGATAACATATCTTTTCGAACATCACCACGAAGGTTAATGATATAAATAGAAGAATACTCATTATGTAAGCATCTTCGCATGCCATCCGCAAAAGTTTTATCAATCCATCCATTCCCAGAAACATAAGCGACAACACCGCCTTGTGAACTTAAACGATTACTTGCCCATTTGATCGCTCTAATATAGCTATCATAGAGATTACGACGGTTTGCTGCTTGTGATCCTGATGCATATGTATCATAAATACTTCTATCAAGCGTATCATAACGTACATTTGGATTATTATCATTGGCACTTTTTTGACCAACTGAATAAGGAGGGTTGCCAACAATAACTTGGATATCTGCTTCCTGCTGTTTTTTACACCGTTCCGAATTTTCAAACATATAGCGTGTGAAGAAATCTTTCTCCTCAAGCATCAAAAAAGTATCGGTTAAACAAATCCCTTCAAAGGGGATATAGTCTCCTTTCATAAGACTATGATAAGTCGATTCAATGTTAATGGCTGCTATGTAATAAGCCAATAAGACAATTTCATTGGCTTTGATTTCATTTCGGAACTTATATTCCATATCCTCTGATTTGATCAGTCCAGATTGTAAAAGCCGTGTGATAAAGGTCCCAGTTCCAGTAAAAGGGTCTAGAATAGAGACGCCTCGAGAACTCAAACTTTGTCCAAACTCTTGCTCTAAAACATCATTGACGGAATGTAAGATAAAATCGACTATTTCAATAGGCGTATAAACAATCCCAAGTTTATCTGTTGTCTTTTTGAATGCCTTGGTAAAAAAATCTTCGTAAAGTCTGATAATAAGATTCTGTTTTGCACGCGTTTCAATAATGCCCTCTGTATCCTCCTTTACACTTTGATAAAATTTATCAAGATCTTTGGCTTCTTCTTTGATATTCATCTTATCAAGTTCAGCTAAGATCTTTTCCATAGCTTGTGAGATAGCATTTTTACTCACAAACTCATTGCCATCAAACAAGGATTCAAAAATAGGACGTGTCACAAGGTGTTGCGCCAACATCTCAAGTGCATCCTCTTGCTCGATACTGTCATTTAAACCGTTCTTTAATTCCTTGTGAAAAACATGAAAAGCGCGATAAGCTTCACTCTTTTTATCAGCGAGTATGCTTTTAAGACGGATAATATGATTTTGTGCAATCGCAGCAACATTTCCCGCCCATTTTTCCCACTGATTAGGCTCTCCACATTTTCTGACAATGATTGGCTTAATAGCGCGCGATAATTCATCAATATAAAAATCGAACTCTTCTTGTACTTCATATCTATAAGGGCTTTCACTTGCTACTGAACCAATATGAAGCCCAGCACTTTCAGATTTTGCATGAAAGGATAGTTCATCAACAACTGCGGTCATTGCTTGTAAAGCAGGGTCAAAAGTTACCCCTACAATCTCAAACAGATGACGAACATCTTGGTCTAGCTCTAAGGCTTTCATTTTGTTTTTAAAGTTGTCATCATGAGCACGCAACGCATTGAGAACTTGCCAAATGACATCATACTTTGTATTGTTTGCTAAAGCCTGTTGTGGTGGAATATTAAAGGGAATACCAACGGGTAAAATAATATAGCCTGTTGTTTTACCTTCTGCGCGACGCATTACACGCCCCACAGCTTGTATTACATCCACATGACTTTTACGCGGGTGTAAAAACATAACCGCATCAAGAGCAGGAACATCTACACCCTCAGAAAGACAGCGCACATTGGTGAGTACACGGCAGTTATTCTCATCTGTATCTTCTTTAAGCCAATCAAGCAATTTATTACGGTCTTTACCATTAAAAGTCCCATCAATGTGCTTAACATCAAAGATAAGAGATGTCTTACTTTCGGGAACAAATTTATGATATTCATCAATAGCATCATTAAAAATCTCACTAACTCGTTCAGATGTCTTGATATCCCTACAGAAAGCCAGAGAACGACGCATAGGTTTTATGCCATCGTCTTCCTTCTTTTCTATTTGAGAAAGTGCTTTGTAGCAGCCAATCATTTTGGTTGTATCATCAAGAATAAGTTCGGAATTTTTATCTTTAAGACGTTTCTGAATTGTTGCGTTGATAATTGCTTCATCAACAGCTAAGACGATAACTTTATAAGGTGTTAAAAGCTTATCTTGTAGAGCTTTTGAAAAAGTATAAGTATAAAGATTTTTTCCATAGAGCTCTTTATCATCCATAGAAGCTAGCACGGCATCGGATACGTCAGCCTTCTTTTTCAGCTTATCGGTAAAGATCTTTGGCGTTGCTGTCATGTAGAGGCGTTTTTTGCCTCGAATGATGCTGTTATCGTGAACTTTGATAAATTCAGATTCATGCTTGTCTGTTCCTAAAACAACTCCTGTTGTTCTATGGGCTTCATCACAAATGATTAGATCAAATTCGGGTAAACCATAGTCTTTTTGTGTATCGGAAATCACTTGAATGGAATGATAGGTTGAAAAGACCACAGTCATCACATCAAGAGAGGTCTTATTGGCTTTACGTGCAAGTTCTTTTGCATCCGTGGTAGCCGGTAAGACAAGATCAGAAGCATCGAGACCAGCTTCATCATCCTGTTTCCCTTTACGACGCTTGCCTACCTGTGTATCCGAACACACTGCAAAGGAACGCAAGGGGATTTCTGTATCTGCTGTCCATTCTCTTATTGTTTGTGACATCAAAGCAAGGGAGGGCACCAGAAACAAAACACGCTTGCCTTTTCCGGCGAGAGTTTCTGCTATTTTAAGACTGGTGAATGTTTTACCCGTACCACATGCCATAATAAGCTTGCCACGGTCTGCTTCTTGTAAACCTTCACACACAGCTTTCAGTGCTTCTATCTGATGATCTAAAAGCTTTTTTTTTGGTTGTTCTTTAAGGACAGCTTGTCCTTGTTCTTTATAAGCGCCCCAATCAATTTGACTGTTTTCTAAATCAAACAGATTAATCTGTTGAATGCGAACCTCTTGACCATCACAAGTGTTGTTAGCATTATCACTCCAATTGCTTTCGGTGCTATCAACCAAAATACGACGGGTGAATATTTTCTTCCCAGAGGCAGCGATAAAGCTATCAATATCTTCTTTTTTAATGATGTGAGAGGCGTCATAGCATTTACATTGAATGGCAGCATATCCTCCCTCATCACGGATTGTAGCGACCAGATCAATGCCAATATCACGCCCATCTTCATCATGTTCCTCAGCCCATTCCGAATAAGTTTGAACCTTTTCGTATTCCTGCTTTTGTAAAGGGTCTTGCATGAGATAAGCCATGACAAGGTTTTCAAACAGCGTTCCCAATTCACGGGGTGATTTTGCTTGTTGACGATAATATTCTAAAAGAGAACGTAAAGTGACTTGTTTATTATCAGAATTGTGATGGTGAAGCATAAATAATAAACTCCATGGCAATATATGCTACTGATTAATTCTTTTCAAAAGAATCAAAATGAAGCTTATTAAATCTATTTTGAACGAATTGAGAAAAAAATGCAGGAAAATGCGAAAAAACGGATAAATTTTTTCAAAAGGGGTTTAAAAGGCTCTTTATCCACAGCCTATGACGTAAGTCAGATCAACAACAGAATAGTGAAATTTGCTATTTATTTCACATATCATTCAAGACGAATGCACTATGTGTTTAAAAACATCAGAATGATCATTTTGATGCATTTTACTATAGGTTTTGAAGGTTTCTCAAACCCTCAAAATACCTTCAAAAATATACTATGGGTTGAATTTAAGGTTGTGTTGTCGATATAGGTTGTATT
>NZ_JAQISY010000062.1:0-5099 GCF_028618465.1 Bartonella sp. MM73XJBT
CGCTACTGAAAGCTGCAAGATCACGCTTGGCAGAAGCGATCCCTTCTTGGAGATGATTGACAAAACGCACAACAAGGGAAACATCCATAATCGTCTCTTATCCTAACATTTGGCTTTCATATTCTTGTTGTTTCAAGCGCACTAATTCTTCTCGATAGGAAATCACATCCAGCCAATCCATCTGATTGATCTCTAGAGCCGACCAGCGAAAATAAAGAGCTAGTTCTGCTCCAAATTGTCCAGCATAAGGGATTGGCGTTGCGTAAAAAAAGCAAAAAAAGCCTTAAACACTGCCACAAGATCAACAACATCAAGACGATCAATGAGTTCAACAGATTCATGAGACATCTCTGCCAAAAGCGCTGTAATGCCTTCTGTCTCCTCATGGGTAAACAAAACTTGTGAAAGCTTAAGAATGAGAACATCATTGCTAGGGGTTTTTTGCTCTGCAAATTCAGGTACAAGCAGCTCTGTCAACTGTGGTCCAATCAGCACGGATAATTGCTTGGCATGTTTGAAAGTGGGGCGATAAAAGGTCAATTTATGCCGTGTCGCTTGCCTACCCTCACTGTCTTGGTAGAGAATGGGAACAGCTAATTCCACCTCAATGCTTGTTTGTAAACTTGTCATGATCAATTCCTATAAATTGAGAATAGAGCGTCGACGAGAACCGATCTCTTGCCCATTGCGGACAAGCCAACCGCCTCGTTTAAAGGAAAAGCGATGCAAAACAGAACCATCCCAAAATTCGGTATAGTCCCAAATATTCTTAATCTCGCAATCATAGCCTGTTGCTTTTCCAGCCGTTAAGCCTTCACTATCCACTTTGACCAAGCGCCCTGTAACATCAATGGAATGTTCATGCTCGCGCCCATCTTCTTCAGAGATCACGTGTTTTTTGCCAGTGAATTTATGACGAAGACCAGGGGAACCACCAAAGATACCGATGATTTCAGGCGTGTGGCTGCGGATTTTCATTTGTAAACTCAAAGCTTTCACACCAAGACCGCTCACATCAATTTGCATGTCAGAGCCCCCTGGTTGATAGGTTTCTGTGATTTCTTCCAACGTGGGCAGTTTCAATGTTTCAAGATCAAGGTGAAGATTCACATCATCATCAACAATCAGCGTAAAACCGCGTACAATGCGTAAAGTCATGCTTTAACTCCTTGCTGCTTTGCGATAAGTTTCAAGCGTATCGCCAAATTGATAAGTCATTTTCTTTTGGATATCTTGCGCCAGACGGTCAAAATAAGCGCTATTGCGCCGGCTGCCGAAACTCAAATCTTCTAAAGGTGGCACTTCTTCTGCATCAAACTCGACCCGCAATTGTCCCAATTGTAAAGTGCTGTTTGAATTTAAATCACGGTCAAACCAAACCCGCCCACCAAGCAGTGCACCACGCGCAATCAGATCATCCAGAAACTGTGTAAGGCTGCGGGTAATGGCAATGACATGTTGACCGGTCAGGTTTTCGTCATTTGCCCAAGGGCGGAAATTGTTAATGATGGTTTTTTCCAAGGCTGCACGGGTGCGCACCACATTGACAAAGCGCCAGAGTGGATCACTCGAGGTGGTGTGATTGCCCCATAAAATGCGCCCATTAGCAGCCATTTGCCCATGCGCATTTTGGCTAAGGCGTGCCGGTATAAAGGTGGCAATATCGGCTTGATTGAGGCGATTAGCCTCATGATCAATTTCCCCATCAAAATAGCTAATGGGGCGTGCTGTGCCTAAAATACCATGCACATCTTGGTTAGAGGGGGACCAAAAAACACCCCCCTTTTGTTTGTCACGTTTGATAAACATCGCCGCCACAAAGGGGCTTGCTGGTTTAATACTCACACCACCCTCACTATTTGCTACCCGCACAAAGGGGTCAATCAGATAACAAAAGCGTGAGGAGAAATCCGCGCGAAAGGCAAGGCTTTCTTCCGTATTTTTGCCCCCCGTATCGAACACGGCAATGGCTTGTAGCTTTTCGGCCACCTGTTCTAGAGCATCTGCTAGCGGGTTTTTGCCATTATCAAGGCGCCCTGCACTATAAGCTGGTGCCAGTAAAATCCCAGGCTCTACCCCTAAATGCCCCCGTGCATGTTTTAGCGCATGCACACCGGTCAGGTGAGCGTTTGATCCCACCATCTCTGCTTGTGTCTCAGCAATGGTAGACTTTTCCTCCACCCGCACGAAAATCACTTGTGCCTCAATCCCTTGCGCACGAACGGCATTGATAACATCAAGGGCTGTTCCTCTTGTCCCAAGCTTTTGGATTTTCTCTGTTTCATGGCTAAAGACCAACACGGGCTCGTTGAAGGGATAGGTCTGTGCATCCGCATCAGGGGCTGTAACAACCGCTCCAATGGCGGTTTGATCAAATGTTGCTAAAGGACGGGAATCCTCACCAGCCTCTACAATGCGAATCCCATGATTAAATTCTGTTGCCATCTTGCTCTCCAAATCAATGAAGAGACTATAACAACCATCACCATGCTCCATAAGCCTGACACTGTCAGTAAAAAAGCCCTTTCAAAGGGCTTTAAAGAAAAAATCATACAAGCCTTTAAACGCTTAGACAACAACTGCTCCGTTGACCCACGCCATTCGTTTTTAAATAGCTTGATAATCTAGATTTGATTATCTTTCTCTTGCGGTTCTTTTATAGGCTCTAGGGGTTCATCTGTTTCTACCATTTCAGTAGATGAGAGCTGTTTTGTATTTTCATCCACCACGGGAGGAGAGAACACTCCATCCTTATAAGTCCAACCAATTTGCGCTTTACTTGAGGGGATAGCCTCACCATCAAAGACGTGAACATAATCTTCTGATGCCACGATAATGTTTGTTACCACACCATTTTCAACAACTGCATATTTCATCAATACCTCCTAGATAAAAAATTTCAACAAGATTGCGCCATTTCCGCCATCACCGCCACAATTAATTCCACCATCATTTCCGTTGAAATATCCGCCACCACCACCGCCACCTTCACCATTACCTTTACAGCCGTGACCACCATTACCAGCTTTTTCACTTTCACCACCAAAACCACCTGCTCCATTATAAGCACCGCCACCGCCGCCGCCGCCGCCGCCAAAAATAGAGCTTCCACCGTTGCCACTTCCGCCATCCCCACCATTTCCGCCAGAAAAAATATAACCCAAGCCGTTAAAACCACTGGAACTACTATTGCCACCGCGACTTCCTCCAAAAGAGGAAGAGCCGCCACTACCGCCACAACCTCCTCCTCCAGCTCCACCAAACGCAGTTACAATATTTCCAATTCTTGTTGTTCCACCTGCATCCCCACCTTTAGCTATACCGCCACCATGACCGCCACAACCAATTTGCACTGTTGTTGATTTTTTAAGCTCAAAGACTTTTATTTTGATGTGCACATTTTGAGCGCCGCCGCCGCCGCCGCCGCCGTAATTAGTTTTTTTGTTGTTTACGGTGTTTCTACCCCCATCTCCACCGCCGCCGCCGCCTCCCCATGCCCATATTTCTACCTCTGTGTCATCGCTAACACCTTCAGGAAAGGGTATAGGACCACTTTCTGTCATAAGAATTTCAACAGGCTTTTTGACTAATGAAGCTATTAATTTATCCACTTGTGATTTGGTATAAACAGCTTCACCATCAACGGTTAGTGGTCCTTTCAGCACGCTCCCGTTTGCGCTTAAACGGGTAACTATTTCACCATTATGAATAAGATTAAACGACAAATTACCCAACAGCTCCAAACCACCACTCATGCTGACTTTGCTGGTAAATTTGTTGTAACTTTGCCATTCATTTGGACTTGTGAGGTGTCCATAGGCTGTGAGATCTTCATTAATCTTGGCTCGAAAATCATCAAGCCCCACGATATCTTCTGTTTTATGTTGATGGGTACCTAACAGCGAAATGGCACTGCCAAAGGTAAAATTATTATTGCTTGATTTGTAAAGAACATAATTGTTGGCTGCGTCCTTAGCGCCCTCGATATCGCTTAAATCAGCAAAAGTGAAGGTTTTATCGACTGCCATCTTGCCATTAAGGGCGCTTTCTAAACCCGTCACATCACTGATTGTGTGCGTGTGGTGTAAAGGTGCTTTCCCCTCTACCTTTTCCTCAACAGCCAAAAGTGCTTGATCAATTTTGCCTAAGTTTTCCCGCAAGATGGGGAATTCAGAACTGATAAAGCGTCCCTCTTTAGGCAATTCCATGTCGAGTTTTTTAGTTTTTGTCATGTGTTTTCTCCCATCACAATATGCCGGCGCCAAAATCACGCACCATGGAGCGTGCCGCCGGTCCACCGGTAAGGGTGAGTTTGAGGCGCGCTTGTTTGACTCCTTTGTCGCTGCTTACAAATTTGCGCTCTGTCCAAAGCGGTTCAGCGAGTTGTTCTGTCTCATCCAGTTTTAAAGGGGTGAAAGCGCCATCATCCAGCTGCATTTCTAGTGAAAAGGTTGCACCACCCGGTAAAAAGGTTTTGATATAACTGGTCAGCCTTGCCTTTTCCCCAAAGGCAAAAGCACGCGTGACATAAGTGGCTGTTTTATGAATCTTTCCTGCAATCAATTGCACAGGGGCAAATAAGACGGGTGAAAGCTTCTCTGTCCCTTTGAGAATAGCGCGAAGCCTTACCTTTTCACTGATATATTCACTAAGGCTTAGCAATTGAAAGGGTAGCAGTTGATAAACCGTGCCATTGTTTCGTTCAATTTCAAAGATGACAGAACACTCGCTTGAAGGCAATTCAATGGCTGCACGCACCTGCAAATCAGAGCAATCCACAAGATCAAAACTGCCTAAATCTACGGTTTTTTCTGTTTGCCTGTAGCGGGCTGCCAGCACTCGAAAGGCTAAAGCTTCATCTTGGTGCGCGCTCCAGCTCCTCGCATTGACAGAGGAAAAGCGTGGACCGGTCACATAAGGGTGACTCGAGACGTATCTCTGGTGTTCTGTATCAAAATCTCCAAGTTTGGCAAGTGAGAGGGAATGATCAGCATCATCTGTCTTGATAACAAAAGCCGTTAAGCGGTCATCCATCACAAGGAGTGGTACATCATAGCGTGCCTCTGCCCACCCTTCCTTTGCGCCCTTCATGGAATAGG
>NZ_JAQISY010000063.1:0-4883 GCF_028618465.1 Bartonella sp. MM73XJBT
CTAAAGAACCAGCTTTAATATCAGAAAAGTCTTTTAATGCTTTAATACGGTAAAGAACATATTCACCAAATACACGCGTTTCATTTGTGAGTGCAAACTTTTTTTGCATAGCACAATTCCTTTATAAAGAGATTAGATTTTTAAATGAGATGTTTAAAGAAGGGCGCCCCCGCGACGCCCGCGCTTATTTAAGCAGCGTCTTTTAATGACTGATCATTATAGACAATTTCTTTATTACAGACTTCAATATTATTGCGAACCCAAGTATCACCTTTAATGACCGCATTGCGAAAAATCTTTACATTTGCAAAAATACAAGCATATCCAGAAATTTTCGCATTGCCATAAATTTTTGTATCATTAAAGACACAAGCGTAATAATGAACGCGAGCATTTTCAAAAATATGAGCATCAGGATAAATGCGTGCAAAACCATAGACCTCTGCATTGCCATAAACTTGACCAGCCACCACAGCCTTGCCATAAACACGGGCGTTTTCATAAATGCAAGCAACATTGTTCACATGGGCATAACCACTTACAACGGCATTATCGTAAACGCGTGCATTGCTATAAACTTTGGCTTTTCCACCAACCCAGCAATTGCCATCATGTGATAAGTTGCTTTCACCTTGTATAAAACCGCCGAGGTCCCCTTTTTTTACATCACCAAAATCTCTTAAAGCTCTAATCCTATGCAGTGTTTTAAAGCCAACCTCTATTGTTTCACCTGTAAATTCGTATTTTTTTGCAAGCTCTTGTTTATTATTAGATGCGGTTTCATTTGAAATGTTAGAAATAACGGGGGTGTTTTTTGATATATTTGTCATAACTAAATCCTTACTGATTATACGTTTTTCAATTGACAGCCCATAAGGGCGCCGGGTGCTGAAAAACACGGCAGTAAGTCCGTTGCTTACACTTTTCCCATAGGGTATTATATGGTGTAAGCACACCCGACAAAATTCTCATATACTAACAAAAGCATAAAAGAAAGTCAGTATTTTAAAGAAATGGGAGAGGCTGTTTCGTAACCTATCCGCTTACTGTTTAAAGTGTTTTTCAATCACTTGATTATCTATATAACAAAATACGTATTTATTGTCAAATAATATTTTATCTTTTTTGATATTTTTTATATTTTTTTAAATGCATTATGTGTATATATTTATCATATACTTCTTTTGTATTTATGTGCTTTTAAAGCGATATTATGGGCTTTCTTAAACGATTTCGTTATTTTTTGAATCTATACATTTATAATATTGAGAAACGCTCTCATTATGCGTATTTTTAACTTTATAACGTATCTGTTTTTTACTAAATGTTTTTTAAAGATTTCTGTTAATTTCTTTTATAACACATTTGCAACTTAATAGCCTTTTATAGAGGCTGTCTTTATAAGCAATGCATTCATTTGCATTGTGATTATGAAAGCCTGCTGTTTTTATATATTCTCTATAGCTGTTATGTTACTTATAGCTCTTATAGCCATGGCATTATTTTTCATTTTCATAAGAGAAATGATAATTGTGATTTATAGCTTGTTATGAAATCTCTAAAGAGAGATTGATAATTATAGAGATTAGCAAAATCCCTTTTAATAGACTTTTGTCAATCTTGTCAGTTTTGTCAGTTGTTTCTAGATCCTCTATTATTTTTTTCAAATGAGAGAAAATTAAAAACATTATATTTCAATATGTTAAGTTTTATCTCTTTTTCAAAATACAACTTATTAAAACGGCACAACAAATAAATACAACTGTAAATATATATTTGTCAGTTTGTGTCTGTAAATTGAACTGACAAAATGATCATTTGAGAGAATGATAAAAACACGTCTTAAAAAAGTATGTGATCTCTTAAAGCCTTTCAAAAGAAAGGGGCTATCATCATAAGAAATGCTATCAAGGCTCTTATGGTTATGAGTTTTGAAGGTTTTGAAGGTTCCTTTTATGCCCCCTTATATATTTTTTTCAATCAAAAAAATAAAAGTTATTATATTTCAATATGTTAATGTTTTAATAATACAACCTATATCGACAACACAACCTTAAATTCAACTCATAGTATATTTTTGAAGGTATTTTGAGGGTTTGAGAAACCTTCAAAACCTATAAGCAAAATGAATATACATAACTCTCTTTCAAGAGATTTTTTGAAAGCTATAAAGCTATCATTTGAGATTACGGTATAATCTTTTAAAGGCAATGTAAAAAAATCTAATTCACTTTAAGAGTGGATTTCTTATAAGTCTTAAAGCAATCCAAATGACAGTGTTTAAAAGTGCAAATGATTTCTTTTTAGAAGAACGCAATGATAAATTATTCCTTTTAAGATTGTATGTAAGCAATTTATAAAAGGGGTATAAAACCTATAGTTATAAGACCTTATACCCCTTGTGAATTTATCATACCCATCATGTGAGCATGGTAAGTCTATTCAGTTTCTCTAATTTCTAATTTTGGTAGGTTTTTAACAATTTTCATTGTCTCTAAACTTACGGTAATAACCCTTTGGAATAACTCCAATGGATAAGCAGGGTTTCCAACGGTTTCAACAGCATAGCGATTGGCATCATTCACAATGCCACTCTTTTTATCGGTCTTAACACATTGACGCCCCATAACCCATTCAAGGGCGGGTCTACCATTGACGATATACTCATAAGCTTCAAGAGGGATATCTGTTATAGTGATATTACTATTATAAATAACAGTGGATTTATCCTTTTCCTTACTATCCTTAATTTTTGCGAATTTCATTTCATTCACGTAATAGAATTCTTTAGGATTAGAGATATCAGTCTGTTTTGGATTGCCTTTTTTAAATGTGACTGGATAAGGTTCCACATCTTCATAATTTACGTGCAAATGAGCTAATTTACGCCCTGCTGTAACAAATTTCCAAAAATCATCAACTGTCTTTACACAAGGGATACGAGGCAATTCTTTAGAGAGGTTATCAGCATAGCGACTGCGATAATCTTCTGAATGTAAAAGACCGTAAACATAATAGAATAAATCATCTTTCGTGATAGTTTCATTAGGATAAGCAGTTTTAAAATGTGCTAATCCCTCATCAGTAATAGCATCACGCCTCTGTAAACCAGTTGTTTTGTTTTGCTCTGTAGCATTTGCAAATAAATGAGATTGTTTTTTATTTTTTAAGGATTGAATATCTTCGTAAAAGTATCTTGGAAAGCATTGACCTGTATCTATTGCGTGAAGGTTAGGTAAATCCTTACTCATCAGTACAGAAAAACCACTTCTTGCTCCTGTTCCTGTAATTTGTATCACTCTATTTTCAATTGTTTGTCCTATTGGAAATATGCATGGCATTTTGGCGACCATTTCATTAAAGGTTCTATCATAATAGAGCCACTGTTTCGTAAAAGGGCGATATAAGCTCTGAGTGATGCATATCTCTTCAAATTCCAAAACCTTTTCTCTAGCTAAATGTTGTTTAAGATTAAGACTCCAACTGATTTTACTTTCATCGGAATTGACAAAATTATCTACAACTTTTGTAAGTGTTCTACGGTCAGTATGTGGATAACTATTATTAAAACGTTTTACCTCGCTATTATAGAAGGCAATCATGTTATTCATATTTTTCTTTACAGTTTCACGGCTTGAGTTATACGCCCAAGCATCACGATTGGTTGAAACACCAAGAGAATAAATTTCAAAGAGCTTTTTATCATGCCCCTTTTTGACACCCATAGTTAAGAATGTTTTGAAACTTTCGTCACGTTGCTTTATCCAATCACTATGTTTGTCTGGTGTAATTATTTGCCAGCTTGATTTATTTTTGATGCCATCAATACTACCAAAATACTCGAGAGCTGTAAGTTTTTCTTTTGTTGTGAGATTATTACCAATGTCATGATAGTAAATTTTACAATCTCCAGAAACATTGGGATTTTTGATAAATAGCGTTACCGCAATACCCGTCATGCTACCATTACCAAAAACATTCTCTCCTTCTTGAGCTTTCCCATTGCTTAACATATTTTTACGAATATCTCCCCGTAAATTAAGCACATAAATACTCGTAAATTCTTTGGCTAAAGATTTTCGTAAACCGTCCATTGTTGGCTTTTCTATGTAACCAGAACCAGAAACAAAGCCGATTACTCCAGCATTATCAATACGGTCACTTGCCCAGCGAATAGCGCGGATATAGCTATCATAAAGATTTCGCATATTCACTGCTTTTGATTGAGCTATATAAGTCTCACGGATACGATCATCTAGTATAGAATAAGTGATGTTTTTTGCATTGTCATTGGCACTTTTTTGCCCTGTTGAATAAGGAGGGTTGCCAAAGATAACTTCGATATTTAGATTTTTCTGATGTTCTAAATATTCACTGTTTTCTTTCATAGTACCTTCCATCAGATCTTTTTTCTCAAAAAGATGAAACGTATCAGTTAAACCAATATGCTTGAATGGGATATAATTCCCTTTCATAAGACCATGATAGGTTGCTTCGATATTAATGGCTGCTATGTAATAAGCGAGCAAGACAATCTCATTAGCATGAATATCATAACGGTATTTATATTCCATATCCTCTGGTTTTATCAGTTTAGATTGTAACAACCGTGTGATAAAGGTACCAGTACCCGTAAAAGGGTCAAGAATAGAAACACCACGTGACCCCAAGCTTTTTCCAAATTCATTGCGTAAGACATCATCAACAGAATGAATGATAAAATCAACAACCTCAATGGGGGTATAAACAATTCCTAATTTTTCCACTGTACGTGGAAAAGCATAACGGAAAAATTCATTATAAAGTTCTACAATTAAGCTTTGTTGTGCTTCAAGAGTGGTAATTCCACGCGTGTAAAATTGCACACTCCTAGAAATATTTTT
>NZ_JAQISY010000064.1:0-4835 GCF_028618465.1 Bartonella sp. MM73XJBT
GTTGTTAGCGGACTTATGAAATGGAGACTCTTTATAGAATGAAAGGAGCAAAAATTATCGGTAATTTGAGGCGTGTTTTGATTGTGAATGGTATTTTTGCTGTAGTTTATCGAGTTTTTCAGCAATTTTGCAACTTTATCAGATCGAGAAGTGAATTTTAAGGTCATAAGGGCTGGGAATTTTTGCTGAAAAGGTCTCTGTAGACTGCGCAGATGCTTGATGGCGCTTTATAAGGGATAGTGAAAAGGGGCGGTGAAAGCACTTTGTTTTCTTCAAGTATAGTGCTTTCAATTAACCCGCTTGGGGAAAGGATAATATGAAGGGGGGACATTTGTTTTGTCCTGTCTTGGAACGCTTGCCTTGTTTGGTGATGGGGTAAGCCTTGCTTTCTTCCTGTGCAGCATCTGTGCGTTTGCTCTTTGAGTGGTCCGTTGGAATGTCGTTGCTGGTCTCTTATAGCTGCTGTTGTTATTTTGCTCGGGTTGCTATCAGGTTAGGATAGGAGCAAAACTGGATACTTCCATTCTTCAGCTATGCATGTGCTCTCTCAAGTACCACAGATTTCTCTAGGACAAATATCGCTCTACAAATATTATCCTTTTGGCATTCCTTTTTCTCAACGCTATCTTGTTTGCTGTGTTCCTTGCTTTCTCTTCTAAGCTGGCGGCATCATACTTTTGCCAGCCTCCAATGTTGCTCAGCTCCTAGCACATGAGAGTGTTTATAAGAGATATTTAAACTCCTTTCTTCTATAGTTTTACTCATACCCAACTCTGCTTATGACGGGGGAAGGGCAGGGCAAGGACAGGGTAAGGATAGGGCAAGGATAGGGGTAAGGATAGGGTAAGGACAGGGTAAGGATAGGGCAAGGATAGGGGTAAGGATAGGGTAAGGATAGGGGGTAAGGACAGGGTAAGGACAGGGTAAGGATAGGGTAAGGACAGGGCAAGGACAGGGTAAGGATAGGGTAAGGATAGGGTAAGGACAGGGCAAGGACAGGGTAAGGATAGGGGTAAGGATAGGGCAAAGGACAGGGTAAGGACAGGGTAAGGACAGGGTAAGGATAGGGTAAGGGCAGGGTAAGGGCAGGGTAAGGGCAGGGTAAGGATAGGGCAAGGACAGGGTAAGAGATGTTAATTGCTTCAAGAGGAGAGAATTTTTGATCAAGAAATCTTACAGTATTTGGTGCTATCATTCAAGTTAAAATAATAATTTATCCTTGTAATTCAATATGTTAAGAGATAAATAACTGTTCTGCTGATAGCAAGAGTCATGCAGAAGGTGCTCAATTCGCTTTGCCAAAAAGCAGCCTTGCGGCTCGTCTTGTTAAGGCAAGCATAAATTCATTTTGTCTGTGTGGTGGTGTTCTCTCCAGAAGTGGTAAAGGCAAAGTGATGTGTTGCTTAGACAGAAGGCAGGCAAATTGTTTTCTGAAAGTTGCGTGGTGCGTTATGAGAATTTTACAGCTTGAGATCCACAATTGTGCAATGAAAACGAAAAGATTGTCTCAAAAATTGTTGAGAAGATAACAGTTAAAAAGGATTCCCTGTGCGTGGGGAGGGCGAAATGTACAGTCTCTTCCTCAAAGACATCTTGTGGCGATTTTTGGCAAGAAGAAGACAAGTGAAATTTTATGAAGATAAAAGCCACTTGCAGAAATCCATTGTTGAAGAAAGTAAAAGGGTGATTTATACGCAAGAGAATAGGAAATTTTAAGCAAAATGAATGATCAAGGGGAAAAATGAAGGGGAAAAATTGGGCATCTGATCAAGAGATGCATGAAAGTTCGCGCTCTTTTTCGTTGGAAGAAGCGTTGCTCTCAGCAAGGAATTATAAAGTTATCTTCGCTCTCTCTGTTCTCGTTATCATGTGGAGAATGGTTCTGGAAATACCAGATGTATTCAATTGGCAACTGGCAGGGTGGCAACATGCTGTGCATTTCGTTCTCTTTAAGACGACGGAAATCATAATGGGCTGTGTTGTTATTTGTGTGCCGATTATGTTACGGATTCGTGCCAAGGTGACGCATGCGTTGCAAGAAAATATTCAGAAACTGGCAGAAGCAATCTCTGTACGAGAGCAAATAAGCACTGCACAGGAAACTTTCCATAAAGAGTAAGAGGGGGGAAAATGAAGAATAATCCTATCGCAGTATTTGTCTTGGATCCCCTGTTCTGGGTGATGATTGCTGTTTTCATTGTCATTATCATGTCTATTTTGGCTCTTTATTATTCTGTTTTCAAACGGATGAAAATGAATTTCCAAGTGAAAGCCGAACTGGAAAGACTGCTTAAAGAAAACGATCTCGCACTTCAGCAGTTTTGGAAAGACGAAGCCGCGCTGCTGGAGAAGCGTTTGCAAGAACAGGAAAAAGAGCTCTCTCGCGAGTATAAGGATCATGAAATTCTCAACATGGAAAGTGCAACGGCGCTGTTGAAAAGTCTGGGCTGGTCGGTGAAAATTGAGGGAAAAGGCGATCATTTGGCAACCTATTGTTTGCCAGATCGCGAAGTGCAATTTCTCTATCATGATGAAAAAGTAAAAGATTGTCCTCAGTTTGATTTGGGACTTGCTGTCACAAGTGGTATTCTTGCTGCGGCTTGCGAAACTCTCAATCCTTATCATTCGAAAAGTTTGCCAGGTTTACAACTGGATTTTCAGGCAAAAGGATTGGAAATTTTTGCTGAAAAGGTCTCTGTGGGGCGCTTAAAGCAAGCGCTTGAGACAGCTGTAGAAAGGGCGATGGAGACTGTTGATCTCCAAGCAATGTTGCGCTCTCAATATGGTGTGCCTCCATGGGAAAGGGATACGTTATTTTTGGTCAAGGGTGAAGACAAAATGGTGCCTTATGATTTGCGGCATTTGGCTGCCCTTGCTTTGCTTGGCGATGTGGAGACTTTGCTCTCTTATAGCAAAAGCTTTCCAGAAGGCGATCAACTTGCCTTGCAGGAAAAAACTTTTGATGCTTATGTCGAAAAAGTGCATCTTGAACGGGCTATAGTGTTGGCTCAAGAAGTGGCAAGGCTTAAGCAATTCAATTATGATTTACTTGAACAGGTCGCAATAAACTTGTTTCCAGAAGAGACAGGGATCAGTTATCAATATTTTAGAGCCGGTGATCCGCTGGTGTGCAATCGTAAGAGGGCTTTGCATCGAAAATTTATTGAAGAGAAAAAACAACAACTAAGAGAACAGGGCTTTATTGTCTGCGAAGAGAAAGCGCTCTGTGAGGTCGATGGTAAAAATTATTGCTACGATATTCTTTATATTGAGGATGGGGAACTTAAATTTATGGATATTAAGAGTGCTTAAGGCAATCGGTTGTTGAGAAAAAGAAACAATTGCTTTATACAAAATACAACAAGAGGGAATTTTAGAGCAACATGAATAATAAGGGGGGAAAATGAAAGGGAAGAACGGGGTCGTTGAGAAAAAAACACCTGCCTTTCAATTGAGAGTATTGAGCGTTTTTTCATGGCAAAAGGATAAAATGCTCTCAGGCAACTTTCTTATCATGTTTTGCACATTTTTTATCATGATGGCTCTAAAAGAGCCTGCTTGTGCAAAGCCTTTGAGCGAATTTTTCCAAGGGGGAAAATGGGGTGGTATGGGGCATGTGATTTTTCTACTTCCCATTTTGATCTGGCTTTTTCTTCTCACGCCTTTGCCTATTCTTTGGGGAATCCACAGCATCAAAGAGCGTAAATTGAAAAAAATACAGCAGTCAAAACAAGCAAATGAGTCACAAGATGAAGCGGTGAGGACGTAAATCTCATGGGTCCTGGTGCTATGGCTCTTATCATACCTGCCTTTTTTTTCACAGTTCTCACGATTGTGATTTTGGCTCTTTTGCTCAATATGATTATCGTTGCCCCTTATTATTCTGTTATCAAACGTTTCAGGCTCTATGCAAAGCTTAAACAATATAAAAGCATGATGAAAGAACAGCGACAGCCTTTTGATGATCTGCAAAAGAGTGAGATCAAAAAGCAAATTTTAGCGCTCTTGCCAGAAAAACACTCTGCTTTATACAAAAAATGGCTCACTTTTTCACGAAAAGATTATCTCAGCATATTCTTTATATCTCTTATTATTATGGCTTTTAAAGTGCATGTTTATAGAGCTTTTGCGCAGGAGTTGGACCTTAACGCTCATCATCTTGTAAGCCCTGACAGGTTTAAAGCATATACTATGCTGTTTATACTGCTGTTCTTGATTTCGGTATGTGTTTGTCTTACAGCCCCTGTTGTTTTGATACTGCGTGCAATATTAACTTCTCAGGTGAAGAAAAAGATCCGCAAATTGGAAGAACTCACCAAGCAACAGGGCAATTCATAAAGAGAAGGGGAGGGAAAAATGCTTACAGAAAGTGCAAGAGTTCTGATTGTAATGGGCATGTATTATGGGGTTAAGTTTGGGATCATCCTTGATGTTTTGTTAAGTGTAGCAATTGTGGCTCTGTATTATTCTTTTCTCAAGCGCTGCATAGCCTATTACAATGTTACAGAACAATTAAACAAAGCAATAAAAGAGCGGACATAGCGCTGTGTTATGCGAGAAAAAGAGAGATTTAAGCATAAAAGTTTTTTTCATCTGTATGTGTGTATGAATCATGTGCTGGGGTGCATGCGTGAAAAAGCATATGCCTTGCTTGGGGTGTGAAGTAAGGGGGGAGATCTTAAAGTATAAAAGAGCTTGTTCTGGTGGATTCTTGATGTTGTAAAACGACCTGTGTGCTTTGTTTTCCTCTGGGTGTGACGTCATGTCAGGTGCTGGGGTGCATGCGTGTGAAAAAGCATATGCCTTGCTTGGGGTGTGAAGTAAGGGGGGAGATC
>NZ_JAQISY010000065.1:0-4286 GCF_028618465.1 Bartonella sp. MM73XJBT
GTCAAGATTGTTGATGAAACAGAATAAAGAACGGCGTGGGGGGCGCCTTCTTACAGCTATAAACGCATCATAAGATACATTCCTTAAAACGTATCATAAAAGAGAGAACTCTAAAAAAGAAAGCCGTGCCAATTGATATGACGCGGCTTTCTCATAACGTTTCTAATGATCTAATAATCATCCACAATGGAGTGATAAATGCATATATACAAAACGTATCATATTGCAAGCGCTCTTTTCTATTGATTAAAACTTATCAAAAAGATCATAAATGATTGGGTATCATCTTGATAGCATTCATTTGAATGAGAGAAAATATAAACGCTTTATAGCTTTATCAAACCAATCAAAAGCAAATGTGTATTAAGTGAAATGTCTATAACAAAACCCGTTTTTATATTTACGCGCGTTGGTCTTTAAAAGTAGCATTTCATAAGACAAATAAACAAACGTTTTTATAGAATTTAAGGGTTTCAAGATTTGCTCTATTTGCTCTGCTGTAAAATCTAGATCTTTGTTTTTCGTAAATGAAACGTTCTTAAGAGCAAATGATAACTAAGTTTATAGCTGTTATAAAACATCAGTTTCAAATTTTAAACGTTTCCTTAAAGAGGTTCTTATAAGCGTATTTTCACTTTTCATTAAAACCTAATTTCTTTGCACATTAACCAGCTCAAATTCGAGCTCGTTATCTTTAAAAGAGAGCATTCTTTAAACAGGGTAACTTTTGATTCAAAATTTAGAAAAATCTCATGTCTTATGACATTATAATGGTTTTAAGTTTTGCTTGCTTATCTTTGTTTCAATAGGTGCCTCCAAATTTGAATTGACCCCATTTGGTTTCGTATTTTTAAACTATAATCTTTAAAACGTTTATTGTTACCATGTCTAAGGTATATAGTATTCTACTTCTACGGCATTATTCGCCTCCATTTTTTTGTGGAAGCGAAGAGAGTTCCATCATTTAAAACTTACTATAAACCATATTCATTAAAAGATTTTCGCATCATAAGATATAACGTTTTGAATTTCATAACTGTTGTGATGATATGTTTGTATAATGACTGCCTATCATTTACTAAATTTTTAGTAAGCGCTTTAAAAGCGATTTTGTCTTTTTATACACCCTTAATGAATTACACCTATAAGCTTATAAAAGTTTCAAACGATTATTTTCCTTTTAAGGATTCGCTCAAAAAAGAGCAAAACTCATACCATTCTCTAAATACATGCAATTTATGTTATTAAAAATTGCAAACGACTAAATTTTTAACAATGCGATTTTTGAATGATAAAAACGTATCATAAAATTTATGAACTGTTATGAATGATAACTGCTTTTCATTTCATTTGAATACACACATGCGTTATAATATTTACATCATGATTTGCTTTTTATGCTCTATTCATACGTGCCAATCTTATATAAAAAATGGTCAAATGAATCACGTATAAAAGTGTGGATTCTTAAGTGGATTCATATAAAATAATTGCACTTAACATATTGACTTTATTGTATTTTTAGGTATAATATGGTGCCATGTCGCGAAACCATTCTGCTGCACCGGTTAGCAATTCACTGGGCAATGCCTTGCCTATTTGACGGGGGATAAATTGTACCTCTCGCTTATTATTGCGTTCAGCTCCCACAACGGCATTCACAAGCGGGGCTATCCGATTAAAGGTCATCACAGGGCGGCGTTGTTCTTTTAACGCAGCTAAATCTGCATCATTCCACTGATCTCCATTGTAAAAACGAAAATCTTCACGTGCCTGTTCACGCCATTTATTTACGTGCTCAATATCTTCCTTATACCAGCTGACAAGTTTACGAAACAAACCTTCTGTCGACAGATCTGAAATGTTGCTATCTTTGTCTAAATGCTCTTCATCATGCATCATTCTGCCATCCATGACGTGCTCTCATAAGCGTCTCTACCGCTGTAAGCTTCTCTCTTATGTTTCTGCACCGGCTGTTCATAACCCACACACATTAAGCCAAAAGCATCAGCACCATGACTGGACCAATCATGCTCGGCGCCTAACCCTATATTCCGCTTCTCATCCCATTTTTCGTGATACCAGTTCAGTGCCTTACGTCCTGCTACGGTCGTTTCTTCATTGAACCAAACTGAAGGTAAAATACGTCGCACCGCCTCTATCCGCATCTTAACAGCACCTGCTCCTTGATTAGGAATGACCTGCGTTTCAAAACCCGCATCATTGAGAGCACTCTCAAAACTCACATTATGCACACGATCTCTGGTCGCACCGTCATGGGGGAGCACCATTAATGCCTTCTCATAACCATTTTGACGTAACCAGCCAATATGCTCTGATAAGGGCTGTCCTTGTGCCTCGTAATAATCAAGCACCCTTATTTCTCTACCAACAAATTGTGCTATCCATATCGCCGTTGCATCTGCTTTGGCTCCCGTTCCCCCAATATCCCAAAAGGCGCGTATCTGCATTAAAGGGTCACGAGCAACACGCCCTATCCGCCCCTCCTGCTCAGCTGCCAACATCTCTTTTTGAAAGTAAGCCCCTTGAACAGCGGTAAGATAAGCACCCTCCCAGATATGCTTATAGGTCTCTGGACGATTTCTCAGATCATCAAGCCGCGCTTCATTCAAGATCTTAGGAAATTTCGGATTGTCTGTTCAAGATATTGATTTATAATGATAATTTACTGCTTTGCATATTGAATGAGAGTCTCGAATAACGTAGGATTCTCTCATTTCAAACCTGCTTATCTTGAATCAATCAAAACCACTCATTTGCACATAACAAGTGGGATGAGTGTGTGGATCAAATTTGTATAAGAAAGGAGTAAAAAATGGCTCTTATGAACCGTCTTAATGCAAGATCTGTCGCAACATTGGGGGCTGGCAAATATAATGATGGTGCCGGCTTGCTTCTTCATAAGCGTAAAGATGGAGGTGCTCAATGGATTTACCGTTATACCATTCATGGGCGCCGTCGTGAAATGGGCTTGGGGGCTTTAAGAGATGTCTCTTTAAAACAAGCCCGTGAATTGGCAACTGGGTGGCGTTCTGTTCTTCGTGAAGGGCGTGACCCCATTAAAGAACGCAATAAACAAAAGCGTGAAGCAATAAGCAATCTCCATTATTTAAAAGATATTGCTCTAGATGCTTTTGAAACTCGTAAAGCTGAACTCAAGAATGATGGTAAAGATGGAGATTGGTTTTTACCATTACGCCTTCATATTCTCCCTAAATTAGGTTGTCTGCCGGTTTCTGAGATTACACAAACTGAGATACGCAACACTATTGCCCCTATCTGGCATACAAAAGCTGTTACAGCGCGTAGAGCTCTCATTCGTCTCAATCTTTGTCTCAAACATGCGGCTGCTTTGGGTTTGGATGTTGATTTACAAGCAGTAACAAAAGCACAAGCTCTCTTAGGAAAACAACGCCATAAAATCAAAAATTTACCTGCAATGGATTGGAAAGATGTTCCCGCTTTTTATAAAATGCTTTGCCAAACAACAAACCCCACACAACTGGCTTTGCGTTTGCTTATCCTTACAGGGGTTCGTACCAATCCCTTGCGTCATATTCGTGAAGATCAGATTGATGGAGATATATGGATCATACCTGCTGAAAATATGAAAGGAAAGCGCGATGCTACAACAGAATTTCGCGTCCCCTTATCATCAGAGGCAATGAAAGTGATAGAACAAGCCCGTTGTATCTCTAAAAGTAATTTCATCTTTTCTTTTTCTAGTCGGGCTCCTATTTCACCTATGGTTATGTCAAAGTATATGAGAGACAATAACCTTGAAGCCTGCCCCCATGGATTTCGCTCTAGTTTACGCAATTGGCTTGCTGAAACAACCGATGCCCCCTATGAGGTCGCTGAAACTATTCTAAGTCATACAGTAGGAGGACAAGTAGAGCGTGCCTATCGTCGTACTGACTATTTAGAACAGCGCCGTGTCTATATGGATAAATGGGCCGCTTATGTCACAGGTCAATCTTAAGATATGGGGTGCATAACCCCATCATCTGTGGATAACTTTAGCTCTCTTTTCTCTCATTCTTTCTCAATGAGACTCATAAATTATCACATCAGAAAATGTATTATAAAACACTGTTTTCTATAGACTAAATACCTTTCCAGTGATTCAAAAATATGGTTAATAAATACTTATGATTTGTTCCCATTTTTTACTCTTGAAAGGAAATTATAATGACAGAAAACGATATTCTTTTAACTGACCGTGAAAGTGCAAAATTGCTTCATATGAGTGTTTCAACATTCCG
>NZ_JAQISY010000066.1:0-4192 GCF_028618465.1 Bartonella sp. MM73XJBT
ATCCATATGGATGACAGTGACAGAGCATCATCATCTGAATCGGAAAAAGCAGAAACAACACCTGAGAAAGAAGAGGAAGACAAAGAGAAGAAAGGCGGTGTTCTCGCAACCTATCATGATATCCGCAGTGGTGAAAAAAAAGAAGTCAAAGTTGGTAATCCGCCGTTTCATGAACTCAAATATACCTACCATAACCAATCAGAGGCTGTTACGGCTATTACTGCTTATCGCAATAAATCATCTCGTGGGAAATCTTCTTTCTCATGTGATATCGGTGGTGATCCCTTTGTGCAAGCAGAAGCAAAGCTTGTTCAAGAGCCCCCTTTCCGCTCCTACATTCCAGCAGAATGGCGCATCAAAAGCGTCAAACACAAGCTTGATAAGACGGGTGGATATACAACAAAAATAGAGTGCGAACTTTTTGATAAAGCCCAAGAAGATGCGGCTGGAAACGTTGCAGACACCACACCAGACAAGGATGATACCCTTGATCCAAACGCCCCACCCAATGCATGCGACGAAGGAGACGGCGTCATCCATATGGATAAAGAAGATATCAATTAGCATAAATATTAAAAATCACAGAAAGCTGCTTGACAATATGGCAACAATGTGTCTATTGTCGAATCAGGTGCCTAACGAACACCTTAAATACCAAGCGGACGAGCTACCGAGATAGTTTATTTTCCGCACATTAAAGGCTTTGACTCATTGTATGTGATACGCATATAATGATCTCGTCGGGTGTGGTTACGCTATACAATACCCTTGCGGGAAAAGCGTAACGACGGACTTGGTACCGTGTTTGTTAGCGCCCGGCACTCTTTATTGAGTGTCATTAACAAACGTCTATTACCAAGGAGTTCACAATGAACACACTTATTCCGATATCGGAACAAACTGTTGGACAGGAAATTGTTCAAACAGTAAATGCACGTAACCTGCACGCATTCTTAGAGGCAAAACGAGACTTTTCCAATTGGATTAAGGACCGCATTATCAAATACAATTTAGAAGAGGGAATAGATTATATTTTAACGCTCGCCAAAACTGGCGAACGTCAAAATGTAGTATTAAAAGAATATTACCTTACACTAAATGTAGCCAAAGAACTTTCTATGGTTGAGAATAATAAGAAAGGTAGAGAAGCGCGTTTATACTTTATCAAATGTGAACGGCTCTTGAAACAAGTAGTGACACCACAAATAGATTACTCAACGCCTCAAGCATTACTTGGTGTCTTGAATCACTTACAAAGTCAAATCGAACAGAAAGATCATGTGATTGCAGAACTAACTCCAAAAGCACAAGCTTTGGAGGGCTTAAAACGCTCTGATGGTTTGTTTGGTTTGATAGAAGCAGCAAAGATGTTAGAGGTACGACCAAAGGACTTAACTGATTACTTGCGTAAACATGATTGGGTGTATCGTCGAGCTCCAGGGAAGCCTCTATTACCTTATCAGGATAAAATCAAGAAAAGATTCATGGATTGTCCTGCGATTACCATTCAGAGACCAGATGGGACAGAAAAGGTACTGCCTTCAACAAAAATCACCTCCAGAGGTTTGGCATGTTTGAGAGAACAAATCGATGGAGGTGTACAATGAATACCAGTATTGATTTTTTATGCGATTTATGGATGGCGTTGTATCAGTTTTCTGATCGTGATGATATTGAAGATAAGGCTTTTAATACTCTCATTGAAACCATGGATGCGATAGAAAAAGCTTTAATTTTCAAGCTTCAAGATGAAACCCCAAATGCACTAAAAATTTTAGCCATGATTACACATTTTGGAACTTTAAGACCACCTCCGATTATAGAATCTTTATTGCGTGCTTACGAACCAGACTTAAATAACCCCATTAAAAAAGTTGCTTAAGTAAATATATACTCCCTCCTCGTTCTCAAAAATGGGGAGGTGGTTAATACAGATCAAATGTGTGGAATTGATCGTTCAAGAGGTTGTACAGCTAAGCGAAGTCCCATGGTACGTAGTAAAGCATTTAGGCTACGGAACTCTGGATTACCTTTTTCTGAAAGTGTACGATAAAGCTGTGTAGGATTCAGTTTGGCTGCTTTAGCTACAGCTTGAACACCACCATAGGCTTTTGCCATTTGACGAAGTGTTACAAGCAGTTCCCCCTGATCACCATCTGCTAGGATTGCATCAAGGGTCGCTGCTGCTACTTCAGGGTCATCATGGAATATTTCTGCCATTGCATCATCATGGCTACGGTCTTTCATCTTTGCACTCCTTTAATCTTCACGGTTTTGCCAATCGTACCAACAAGCACATGCACGAGTGATATCGGTGTCTTGTGTTTTTTTAGTACCACCGCATAATAACAATAATACGGTCTTGCCAGACTGAGCATAATAAACTCTATAACCAGGACCAATATTCATACGCAATTCATAGACACCATCACGAAGCGGTTTGAAATCCCAAAGTTTCCTTTCTCTAAACGATTAAGACGGCGAATAATTGCAGTTTTAGCTTGCACATCACGCAGCTTTCGCAGCCAATCAGTTATCAAGTCTTTGCCATCAGAGGTAAGGTAGTGACGTATTTCAAACATAATATATATTCGTTTATAAACGAATATTTGTCAAGAAGGAAATGATTAAGAGGCTTCTTCTAAAGCTGCCTGCTCCTTACAATTCTTTTGGATAGGCGTTAAACTCATTTGTAAATCTAATGCACTTAAAACACTAAGAAAAGTAGAAAGCCGTGGGTCGCCTTTATCACTTAAAGAACGATAAAGAGACTCTCTTGATAGTCCTGTATTTTGAGCGATTTTACTCATTCCTTGGTTTTTTGCTATTATACCAAGAGCATGAGCAAGATACTTACTATCTTTGCTTTCAAGAGCATCTTCTAAAAGAATCCTTTGTGTCTCAGGCGTCTTGAAATATTCACTTGTGTCAAATTTAGTGATTTCCATGTTTCATTTCCTTTACTAATTGAAGAGCTTTTTCGATATCCTTTTGTTGCGTAGCTTTATCACCTGCATTTAATAACAAAATGATTTGTTTACCTTGTTTTACAAAATAGATTCTATAGCCAGGACCATGATGTATTTTTAACTCTCCAATTCCACGGAAAAATTTTACATTTCCAAGAAATCCCGTTTCTATTCTTGCTATCCGTTTAACAATATGCGCTTGCGCAATCTCATCTTTTAAAGAATCTAGCCATTTTATAAAATGCTCTGTTTTGTATACTGTAAACATTTGTAACTTATAAGATACAATTATTGCAATGTCAAATACATTCTTTTGTTCCAATGAAAAAGCTACATGAAGCTTAACCAAGCTATCTTTCCGAAGAAAAAAATCCAATTTTTATTTTACTATTCCTAAAAATACAGCCAAACAACGCTCAATTTCTACCATTTTATCTACAGAAATGAAACCGAAAGCTGAACTAATTTTTTCACATCTTACCGTCATAATTTTATCAATCATTACTTGCGAAGGTTTCTGCAAACCATTCTTGTCGTTTGGCTGAATCGTAATGCGGAGTAATGGAGCATCAATAAGTGTACTTGTAATTGGTAAAACCGTCACGCTTGTATGTTCACTAAATTGATTAGCTTGAATGATCAATGCGGGTCTTGGTTTACCAAAATCACCTTGTATCGCTATTGTTACCAGAGAACCACGCATCATTCTGTCCATCCATCAACATCCATTAAAGATTGATCCATAAACAACTGTATAGATGTATCAGCTTTATCCATTTTTGCCACTAAGCGGGTTTGACGGTGGCACTCTTCTGCAAAATTCGGCTGGCGTGTATCTGGAACCCAAATTTGCATTAGGCGCAAACCTGCTTTTCTTTGTGCATTGCGATATTTTTGAACCCGTTCATTAACGTGCATTGTACCCATAACAAAATCTCCTTTTGTTTCATGTAACGTATAACACAGAAAAAAGTTACATGAAACGAGATTCTTACAATACGCGATAATTACAATTTTAGATTTTCACTCAGCCTCACCTTGTGTGGGGCTTTTTTTATGGAGAATTTTATGCGAAAAATATCACAAGAGGGTCTTACACTCATCAAACAATGGGAAGGCTTGCGTTTGAATGCCTATAAAGACGCCATCGGGGTATGGACAATCGGTTATGGACATACCAACAGTGCTGGCAAACCTTTTGTCCATAAAGGCATGACAGTCAC
>NZ_JAQISY010000067.1:0-4024 GCF_028618465.1 Bartonella sp. MM73XJBT
TCAACAGGATTTGAGAATGTAACATCTTTATTCTCTCCTAAATAAAGAGATGCACCGGGTGCAATGGCAGGTGCTTCGTATTCTTCTTCAACGTTGTTTTTATCACGATTATCGGATAATTTTGCGACGTTTGGGGAATTGTCCTTGACAAACGCTGCGAAAAGAGCCGCCGTCCTTTTTCGATCAAGTTCTGCATCATCATAGGATTCGAGTTGAAAGATTTTTGTCATAGAGCGCGTTATTTTGGGAGAACCGCGCAATTGTCCGGCAATCCGGCGCTCTTTGATATGAATGACCATTTCAGCAGGCACACGTATGCGTTCTTGACTCTCAAAGACTGTGCTTGCAGAACAATCATCATAGGGGTGATGTTCCCAGAAATGATAAGCAACACGCTTGCCACTGGCATTAAATTCAATACCCATACGAATGTAATTGCCTTCAATCTCAGCCGGTCCATTGTAGGAAAGGTCCAACATTTCGGTGGGATAAACTTGTAATTGAAGCGGCACACCAGAGCGCCCGTAGAGATCAATATAATGCAATCTTACAAAGCATTCTCCGGTTAAAAAGACCTCTCGGGCAATGGTTGCTTGCAGCCCATAAAAGCTGGCATCTTCATCGTAGTCTGCTTCATCAGCCCATTGCCACCATAAGTCTAAAAGCTTTTTCTTCTCTTCTTGAAAGCCTTCAATGCGAGGATAAGGTTTAATCCCATCACTAACAGCCGCGGAGACCCATTCTTCTGTTGCAGACCCATAAAGAGATTCATTGTCATAAAGCCATCTTGAACGGGCAACAATGGTATCACCGCATTCTTCAATGGCTTTATTGATATGTTTTTTTGCGGGGTCAAAACCACCCATACGGCGGCTTTTGCTTGCCGCTTCAAAATGGGGATTGTGTTGACGAGAAATTTTAAAAAAGCCCGTGAGTTTATTGATAAAGCCAGCCATTAATAGCCTCGTGATATATTAAAATAGAAAACGCGTGAACGCTTGCGCCCTTCAAGGTCCGCTATTTGTGTGTTCAGCATCTCAAGCGCTCTGCGCAGTTCCTCAACAGAGCGGTTGCTGACTTGCTTATCGCCATGGCGCACCGATTGTGCTCCCGAATAAAGAGCTTCTTCAATTTGTTCACGCCGCCTTTTTAAGTTTTCAAGTCTCTCAATTTTGCTGTTAATTGGTTCTAAAGTTTCACCCACAAATTACCTCCAATCCCCTTGCATATAAGGATTCATTACCGTTCTGGATTGTTTCCTTTGAGGTTGTGCTATCTGAGATCTTCTTGGAGAAGTGAATGAAGAAATCCTAGGTGTTTTTTCTTCCAAAGAGCTTTCAGCAATTTTAAGTTTTTCCAAACGCTCTTCTAAGATATCGACTTCTCGATTAAGGTTTATTCCTGCCGAAATCAGACCTTGTAAAGCAGCATAAGCATAGACCCTACAGTCCAAGGCTTCATTTCTTGCCTTTTCACTTTTTTGCCATTCGATACGCTTAAAGCCTTTAAAATATTTGATCACTTTTCTTTCAGCGGTCAGTTGGTCAAAATATTCTCGATCAAGGCTTTTGTGAAAGTGTGTTGCACCAGCCCCCGTTGCTTCGGGACCCGATTTTTTAAAGCGCGCTGTAATGATATCTTTCGCCGCATCAACCCCAACAATATAGAGGTTAATTTGCCCTTTGTTGTTTCTGCTTGGTCGGCGTGGCCATACCGCACGCCAGCCAGCTTGTCCCTTAATGCCCCAGATACGCCGTCCTTCACGGGGGTGCACATAATTATAAACAGCCTGTGTATGTCCACCACCGGTATCAATGCAAGCCGCCGTTATCCTAATACCCTCTTTATAGCCTGGATGCGGCCAACGTTTTGCAAGATATTCATCCAATTGGTCCCATACTTCAAAAGAAGAGGGATCACCAGGGATAACTTGATAATCAATATGCCAACTTTCTTCGCTGCGTCCCCATCCCACCACTTCAAGCTCTAAACGGTCATTTTGCACATCAATGCCTGCTGTCAACACGACGGCTTGTTCTGGTGCAAGGGGATAATCTTCACGTTTTGCATAAAGGCTGTCTGGATCAACAACCTCACCGGTTCTATCCTCCCATGGCTCTCCAAGCACTGTATTGACAAAAGGCTGCAAAAGCGCTGGATCATCCTTGGCATTTAAAAATTCGCGTGCACATTCCCCCCATGTAAGCCAAGGGGAATAGAGTGCCGAAATATGGTAAGAACGCAAGTTCGGTCTGCTTGACTCACTGGTTGGTACCCAACATGCACCTTTTTCTTCACAAATGAGATCTGTTTTTCTGTGCTCAGCATGTTCATGACCACAATGCGCACAAACAAAAACAGCTTTTTCGGGGGCGCCTTTTGGCCACTTGATTTGTGACCAAACAATGGGCTGTAGAACACCACACGCATCACAAGGGACATTATAATATCTTTGATCACCAAGCACGAAATCCTTGGCGATACGGCTTGTGTCACGGTGTGTTGGCGTGGACAATTTAAAGATCTTTCTCTGCACAAAGGTTGAGGTACGCTTTTCCGCAATCATCACCGGATCACCTTCGTTATCCACACTGAGAGGATAGGCATCCACCTCATCTAAAATCAGATAACGAATAGGCATAGAGCGCAAACCAGCAGCACTATTGGCTCCTGTCAGCATCAATGCACCACCATCAAACTCTTTAGAAAACATGGTATTGCCGCTGTCACGCGCTCGCGCTGGGGCAATGCGTTCGCTTAAAGCAGGGCTTGCCATAATCATTGGGTCAAGACGCGTTTTGGATAATTTCTTCGCTGTCTCAACGGTTGGCATGACATAAAGGGCAGGTCCTGGACTATAATGAATAGCATAACCGCAGAAATTCAGTCCTGCCTCTGACATGCCAACCTGTGCGCCTTTCATGACAATGGTTGTTTCAATCGGTTTGTGAGAGGAAAGGTTATCCATGATTTCGCGCAAATAGGGGGTGCGTTTTGTTCTCCACAATCCTGGTTCAGCACTTGCTACGGTGCTAAGGTATCTATTCTTATCCGCCCATTGAGAAACCGTGTAAGGTGGGTCCGGTTGTCTTGCATCATTAGCATTGGCAAAAAATTCTTTAACAGCATTCTCATCCATTATTCGTTTCTTGCAAGTTCTCTAACTCTGGAGAATGAGGATCATGAAAAGGCACTGGAATATTAACCGCCTCAAGCAAAGCGTTTCTCATATAATAATCGATAGCCCCTATTAGGTTTGCAGCATCACATCCAACTTGTGCGGCAATGCTTGCTCCAAAGCGGTGAGGAAAATTCAACATGGCGTCACGGTGTGCTCTTCCAAACTCACGGGCGGCTCTCTTTACTTCTTCACGGTCAACCGTTGTTTCGCGTAAGCGTTCAAGGGCAATCTTTTCGCTTTCAAGGGCAACTTGCATTCGCTCCAGTTTAATCTTGTATTCATTAGCACCCTCTGATGAGACTTGTTTGATCTTTGTCCGCGCTTGACCATCGGGCGCTAAAAATGGGGCAAGGCGCTTTGTTGGATTCTCATTCCAGATAGCTGTTGCAAGCGCTTCATTAACAGAACCATCTTCAAAAAGAGCCGCATCAAATTTTCCAGTTTTAAAACGCGAAACCACCGCATTGGGTGAAACACCCATCTTTTTGGCAAAGGCACGAAGCGATAAACCTTTTCGAGATTTCTTATTCATAATGCCCCTTTCTTTCTTCTTTGTCCTAAGAAGTAAGGTTTTACGGGATATCAGGATAAAGAGAAATTTATAGTCCCATCTGAAAAACAAGCTTCAATATGATAAGAAAATACTTAACACATTAAATTCGTTATTTATCAATGTGTTATCTGTACAATGTACAGTTGATTTGAAAATTCTGTCGCTAGCGATAGTTCGCGCTCGTCCGCCCCGCAACGAAGCCAACCCGCTGGGAAGTACCTTTTGCATTGATTTTATTGATTTTTTTATGGAAATAACAAAGTGCAAGTGATAATTTGTTTTTAAAATTG
>NZ_JAQISY010000068.1:0-3825 GCF_028618465.1 Bartonella sp. MM73XJBT
CCACGACAAACTTAATTCACGACCAATGGCTTGTTCTTGTCTCCATGCTGCTCTTAAATTTGTTTCCATTGTTGTAAGAATTTTCAAAGATGTTTCTGGTAACAGCCAAACATCTGCTTCTAAATCCAGCACTTTTTTGACAGCAGCGTGAACAATGATTGTATCATTGGTCATGATGATATTTTTTCTGTGAAGAGCTTCTGAGACTGTTTGTATGAGATCTTCAGATGCCGTTCCTTCTTCATTGTTGCCAAAAAGAGCAACATAGATGGTTGGGTCTTTGCCTTTACGGTAAACAATCGCATCCTTAACACGACTATCTGCTGTTAAGGCTATAAGCTTGTAATAGGGCTCTGTCCCGCTACCATTGCCGCCACGGGCATGAAGTTGAATACGTTCACGATATCTCTCATCACTTTCACCCTCCATGCGGGCAATACCATGCCAGTTTCCCAAAGCGTCAAGAGATTCACCGGTTGCAAAATCAAGAATGTTGTTGCGTGCCGCTTCGTTAATACGCTGTCTTAAAAGCAACTCTCGATAGCTAAAAGCCTCAATGACTTTTACGGACGGATCACTTTCAAGAATGCTATATTCAGGCAAAAGCTCTTTTAAATGGGCAAGAGCAGCAGCGCGTATTTCTTCAAAAGAAAGTTCTGTGATGATTTCCGGTTTTGCAAGCACTCCATTCATTTTATCAATAATCCTTCCATGGTAATGGGCTTGCCTGAAGGCAAATAAATACCTTCAAAGGACAAAGAAACTTGTCCAGCATCAACCATTTTAAAATCAATTTTTTTCAGTTTAAAACGCGGTTCCCACTTGTCTAAAGCCTCAGCAACAGCAGCATAAAGAGCAACAGCAAAAGCATTATTAACCGGTGCATCAATGAGTTCAGCAACGCGTGAACCATAGTCACGCCGCATGACACGCGAACCAATCCGTGTTGACAAAATATCAAGGATTGATTGGCGTAAATGATCAATGCCGGTCAATGGCTTTCCCGTTGTGCGGTCCATTCCACTGTTCAATTGGGACCTCCTGTCATCGAGCCACCAGGGGAAACACCTCCGTGAACATGGCTGTTTCCAATGTTGGTGCCGTTATGCTTTAAGTCACTAGAATGAAGAGCAATACCGCCATCACAATGGAGTGAAATTCCCCTGCCTGCTTTCAGAGCAATGGCTTTTTCTGCGTTTAAGTTCAGATCACCTTGTGCGGTAATTTTGATACCTTCTGGTGCTTGCAGCTCTAATTTCTTACCATCTCCTTTTATCGACACACCATCAGAAATCGTGAGATTAAACTTTCCTCCTGATGTGAGATTAAGGACATAGCTATTTTGTTCATCATCATATTCAATGGTGGTGCCATCCGGATAAAGTGTCTTATGGATATTGCCTTTATCGGCGGCTTGGTTCGCATCTGTATGAATGGAGCCAACAATCACCCCTTGTGATAAATCCCCTGATGACGCGATAACAACTACTTGCTCTCCAACATCGCGCCCTTCATAAGAGCGTGTTTTACCGGCGCGGGCTTGTGTATCTGGAATCCAGTCACTGACAAGATTGCCACTTTTTACCCGATAGCGTGCGTTTTTATGGTCGACATGGCTAATTTTTCCCACCACAACCATATTGGCCACACGTCTTTTTAGATCTGTGATTTCTTTATCGCGTCGCTCTAACATGTCCACCTTCAATTTTATGGTATTTATCTTTATTTCCCACGCCTGTTTCTGGTTCAAAGCTTAAGAAAGGTTCAACGAGTCTTGCTGTTACACTGCCTTCTTCTTCATCCATGTTGGGGATATTTGTCATATAAATGACTTCAAAGGTTAAAATTGCACCATGGAGTGCTAGAGCGCCATTATCGCCAAAGGCAAAAGCAATATTTTGCAGGCGGCATGTTTCAACTGTGTTGTTGAGATTGGGATTAGCGTAGAAAATCTCCTCAACTTCCCATGCTAATTGGTCAACAAAACGCGCTCCATCTTCACATGTTGCATAACATTCAACATCTAGCGTTAAAACACGCCGCCTTACTCCATAATCATAGCCATCTTCAATCGTTTCACTTTGTGTTGAGATATTAATTGCAGGCGTGTTCTCAGGGGAAAAGTTGAAATCACGCATATTGAAAACATTGTCACCAGCTGCCGTCTTTGCTGCTTTGATCAACGCAACAAATGTTTCCCTTATCGTCTCTCTCGGATGCATGGGGGCTCCTGTCCAATTAAGTGTATAAAATGATTGACTAGGATTAATAATGATACTATTATTAGTTATGAGTAATAAAGTTGAAAAAATAATCAGCTTGATGAAAGCATCACCAAAGAACATTAAGTTTTCAGATTTGTTGGCTGTGTGTGTACATTTTTTTGGAGAACCGCGGAACAATGGTACAAGCCACTTTGTTTTTAAAACCCCATGGCTTGGTGACCCCCGTGTGAATATTCAAAAAGGTTCTGGTAACAAAGCAAAAGCTTATCAGGTCAAACAAGTCTTACAAGCGATAGAAAGGATGAAACATGAACAATAATCATTATACATATCGTGTTTTGTGGTCGCAAGAAGATGAGGAATATGTCGGATTGTGTGCAGAATTCCCATCCCTTTCATGGTTAGATGCTCAAGCAGAGAAAGCTTTAAAAGGTATTATGGACCTTGTTTCAGAAGTTGTTGAGGACATGCAACATAATGGAGAAGAAGTTCCTGTGCCTTTGTCACATGGTAAATACAGTGGTAAGTTTCAATTAAGAATACCACCAGAACTCCATAGAAAACTTGCAATACAAGCCGCTGAAAATGGTGTGAGTTTAAACAGATACATTTCTTCTAAACTTTGAATCTTTTAAAAGTCTATACGTACTAAAAGAAATTTAATTTTTATGAAAAACTCTAAATTAAAACAAATACCCGTTTTAAAGACGGATGAAGAAGCAGAAAACTTTGTTGATACTGCAGATCTTACAGATTATGACTTAACTGGTTTTGAACCCGTTCATTTCGAATTTTTCCCTAAAGAAGCCTCTTTGACCACTCCCCACCTTTAACGATAGGGAGGGGAGATGTTTTTTTTACTTAAGCAACCTTTTTAATGGGGCTCTCTAAATTTGGTTCATAAGCACGCAACAAAGAATCCATGCTATGCGGTAACTCTGAAGCTCCGAAATCTGTAAGGATTGCCAAAATCTTTGTAATATTAGGCACGTCATTTTGAAGCTTAAAAATTAAAGCTTTTTCTATCGCATCCATAGTCTCGATAAGAGTATTAAAAGCCTTATCTTCAATATCATCACGATCAGAAAACTGATATAACGCCATCCACAAATCGCATAAAAAATCAATACTGGTATTCATTGTACACCTCCATGGATTTGTTCTCTTAAACATGCCAAACCTCTTGAAGTGATTTTTGTTGAAGGCAGTACCTTTTCTGTCCCATCTGGTCTCTGAATGGTAATCGCAGGACAATCCATGAATCCTTTCTTGATTTTATCCTGATAAGGTAATAGAGGCGCCCCTGGAGCTCGACGATAGACCCAATCATTTTTACGCAAGTAATCTGTTAAATCCTTTGGTCGTACCTCTAACATTTTTGCTGCTTCGATTAAACCAAACAAACCATCCGAACGTTTTAAACCTTCCAAAGCTTTTGCTTTTGGAGTCAATTCAGCAATAACATGATCTTTATGCTCAATTTGGCTTTGTAAGTGATTTAAAACACCAAGTAATGCTTCCGGTTTGGAGTAGTCAACTTGTGGTGTCACTACTTGTTTCAAAAGCCGTTCGCATTTGATAAAGTATTGACGCGCCTCAT
>NZ_JAQISY010000069.1:0-3772 GCF_028618465.1 Bartonella sp. MM73XJBT
TTCCTTTTAAGATTGTATCTAATTAACTTACAAAAGAGGTATAGCTATATTCTATACCCCTTATGAGTTATAAGGTCTTATAAGCTTATTCAGTTTCTTTAATTTCTAATTTTGGTAGGTTCTTAACGATTTTCATTGTCTCTAAACTTACGGTAATAACCCTTTGAAACAATTCTAATGGATAAGCAGGGTTTCCAACGGTTTCAACAGCATAGCGATTGGCATCATTCACAATGCCACTCTTTTTATCAGTCTTTACGCATTGACGACCCATAACCCATTCAAGGGCGGGGCTACCATTAACGATATAGTCATAAGCTTCCTTAGGTATATCTGTCATGACGATATTGCTGTTATAAATAACCGTCGATTTATCCTTTTCCTTGCTATTCTTAATTTTTGCGAATTTCATTTCAGTCACATAATAAAACTTTTTGGGATTAGAGATATCAGTCTGTTTTGGATTACCCTTTTTAAAGGTCACTGGATAAGGTTCCACATCTTCATAATTTACATGCAAATGACCCAGTTCACGCCCTGCTGTTACAAATTTCCAAAAATCATCAGCACTCTTTACACAAGGGATACGAGGCAACTCTTTACATAAATTATCAGCATAGCGACTGCGGTAATCTTCTGAATGTAAAAGACCGTACACATAATAGAATAAATCATCTTTAGTTATGGTTTCGCTAGGATAAGCAGTTTTAAAATGTGCTAATCCTTCATCACTAATGGCATCACGTCGTTGTAAACCAACATTTTTACTTTCTTCTGTAAATAAATGGGATTGTTTCTCTTTATTGTTATTCAAGGATTCAGCATTTTCATAAAAATACCGCGGAAAGCATTGACCAGTATCTATTGCGTGAAAATTAGGTAGAGTCTTGGTCATTAAGACAGAAAAGCCCACCATTGCTCCTGTACCTGTAACTTGTATTACTCTATTTTCGACCACTTTTCCCATAGGAAATATTCGAGGTATTTGATAAACCATTTCATTGAAGGTGCGATTATAATAGAGCCACTGTTGTGTAAAAGGACGATAAAGACCTAGAGTAAGGCACGCATTTTCAAATTCAAAAAACTTTCCTTTTTCCAAATCTTGTTTAAGAGCACGGCTCCAACTGATTTTTTTAGCATCTGAATTTACGAAATTGTTTATAGCATTTTTACGTATCCTGCGATCAATATGTCCATAAGCATCATTAAACCGTTCCACTTCACTGTTATAGAAGGTAATCATATTCTCCATATTTTTTAATAAAGATTTATGACTTGAATTATATGCCCAAGCATCGCGACTAGTTACGATACCACATGAAAAAGTATCAAAAAGCTTTTTACCATGTTCTTTCTTATAACTCTTATAACCTATGGCTAAAAATGATTTGAAGCTATCATCACGTTGACCAAGCCAATCCCCATATTGATCTGGTGTAATCATTTGCCAGTTTGATTTATTTGTAATGCCAGAAATACTACCAAAGTATTCTAGAGCTGTAAGTTTTTCTTTTGTTGTGAGATTATTACCAATATCATGATAATAAATTTTGCAAGGTTGGCTATTATCTGGATTACGTACAAAAAGCGTTATCGCTATTCCATTTTGGCATCCGGAATCAAAAATATTTTCTCCTTCTTTTGAAAGTTGTTTTGACTTTATATTTTTCCGAATATCACCACGAAGATTAATAATATAAATAGAAGAATATTCGTTCTGTAAGCATTTTCGCATACCATCAGCAAATGCTTTATCTATCCATCCATTCCCAGAAACATAAGCAACAACACCACCTTGTGAATTTAAGCGGTTACTTGCCCAACGAATTGCTCTAATATAGCTATCATATAGATTTCTTTTTAATATTGCTTGAGATCTTGATGCATATGTATCACGAATGCTTCTATCAAGTATTTCATATTCTACATTCGCATTGTTATCATTTTCACTTCTTTGACCAGAAGAATAAGGAGGGTTACCAAAGATAACTTTGATATCCAGATTTTTCTGATGTTCTAAATATTCACTGTTTTTTTGAAATAATTTTTGCAATAAATTTTTCTCTTCAAGCATCCGAAACGTATCGGTTAAACCAATATGCTTAAATGGGATATAATTCCCTTTCATAAGACCATGATAGGTTGATTCAATGTTAATCGCTGCTATGTAATACGCTAAGAGAACAATCTCATTGGCATGAATATCATGACGGAATTTATATTCCATATCCTCTGGTTTTATCAGTTTAGATTGTAACAACCGTGTGATAAAGGTACCAGTACCCGTAAAAGGGTCAAGAATAGAAACACCACGTGAACCTAAGCTTTTCCCAAATTCATTGCGTAAAACCTCATCAACAGAGTGAATGATAAAATCAACAACCTCAACGGGGGTATAAACAATGCCAAGCCTATCGGTGGTTTTCTTAAATGCCTTGGCAAAAAAACTTTCATAAAGCTTGATAATAAGATTCTGTTTTGCGTGAGTTTCGGTAATCCCTGCTGTACAGAACGTGACACTTTTGTAAAATTTATCAAGATCTTATATTGGTTTTATCCAACTCAGCTAAGATCTTTTCCATGGCTTGCGAAATGGCATTGTTTTGCACAAATTCATTGCCCTCAAACAAGGCTTCAAACACGGGACGCGTGACAAGATGTTGTCCTAACATCTCAAGCGCTTCCTCTTGTTTGATTTCACTGTTTAAGTTGTTTTTGAGTTCTTTATAAAACCCATCAAAGGCGTGATAGGCTTCACTGGTTTCATCGGATAGGATATCTTTAAGACGATTAATATGGTTTTGAGCAATCTCAGCAACATTGCCAGCCCATATGCCCCAGTAATCCGCAAGGGTAAATTTCTTAGCCAAAAGGGTTTTAAGGGCATTGGGAAACTCTTTATAAAAAGGTAATCTCATTTGCCCTTTATAACTATGACGAGGTTCATAGGCTGCTTTTCCAATCTCAAGCCCCGTGCTTTCTGGTTTCTCATAAACATAGATTTTATCTTCAACCGTGGTCATACTCTTTAAAGCAACAATCTCTAAAGTATGACTGACATCTTGGTCTAAAATCATCTGGTTAAGGGTTACTTCAAAGTTTTCATCATGGGAAAGCAAAGCATTGATCACTTGCCAAACAACACTGTATCTCTTGTTGTATTTTAAAGCCTCTTCAGCAGAAATCCCAGCAGGTACCCCAACCGGTAAAATGATATAGCCTCTCTTCTTGCCTTTGGCACGGCGCATGATACGCCCCACCGCCTGTATCACGTCTACTTGGCTTTTACGCGGGTGTAAAAACATAATGGCATCAAGAGCAGGAACATCCACACCCTCAGAAAGACATCTTACATTGGTAAGCACACGACAAGTATTTTCCCCCGCATCTTCCTTTAACCAATCAAGGGCTTCATTGCGTTTCTTGGCACTTTGTGTTCCATCAATATGAGCAAAGGTACACTGAAGAGGCGGTGTCTCTTTATAGAGCTTATGAAGATTATACAATTCTTTCTGCATTTCTGCAGAATTGAATGTGTCACGGATACGTTCAGAGGTCTTGATATCTTTACAAAAAGCCAAAGCCCGCCGCATGGGATTGGAGTCATCACTCAAATCAACTTTCAGATCTATTTTACTAAGGGCTTGATAACAGCCTATGATCTTGGTTTTATCATCAAGGGCAAGTTCATAATTCTCATCGGTCATCAGATGTTGAATGGATTCACTCACTTCCTCTTCATTAACGCCTAAGACAATAATCTTATAAG